>NZ_LEKG01000005.1:0-99579 GCF_001029515.1 Micromonospora sp. RV43
GTGTCGGTGGACACGGCGTGTTCGTCGTCGTTGGTGGCGTTGCACCTGGCGGTGCAGTCGCTGCGGCGTGGCGAGTGCGACCTGGCCCTGGCCGGCGGCGTCACGGTCATGGCCACCCCCGGCACCTTCTTCGAGTTCTCCCGGCAGCGGGGACTGGCGGCCGACGGCCGGTGCAAGGCGTTCGCGGCGGGTGCCGACGGCACGGGCTGGGGTGAGGGTGTTGGTGTGCTGCTGGTGGAGCGGTTGTCGGACGCGCGGCGTAACGGTCACGAGGTGCTGGCGATCGTGCGGGGCAGTGCGGTCAATCAGGATGGTGCGTCGAACGGGCTGACGGCCCCGAACGGTCCGTCGCAGCAGCGGGTGATCCGCCAGGCGCTCGCCGGTGCCCGGCTGGGCAGCGCGGATGTCGACGTGGTGGAGGCGCACGGTACGGGCACGACGCTGGGTGACCCGATCGAGGCGCAGGCCCTGCTGGCGACCTACGGGCAGGGCCGGGAGGGACACGAGCCGCTGCTGCTCGGCTCGATCAAGTCGAACATCGGCCACACCCAGGCCGCCTCGGGTGTCGCCGGTGTGATCAAGATGGTGCTGGCGATGCGGGAGGGCGTGGTCCCGGCGACGCTGCACGTGGACGAGCCGTCGCCGCACATCGACTGGACCTCCGGTGCGGTGGAGCTGGCGACGCAGGCGCGGCCGTGGCCGGCGGTGGAGCGCCCGCGTCGGGCGGCGGTGTCGTCGTTCGGCATGTCCGGTACGAACGCCCACGTGATCATCGAGCAGGCCGACGAGCTGTCCGTCGCTCCGGTCGGGCACGGCCCGGGCCTGGTGGCCTCCGATGTCGTGGTGTGGCCGGTGTCGGCGCGGTCGAAGGGCGCGCTCGCGGGGCAGGCGGCCCGACTGGCGGACTTCCTGCGCGGGCGCGGCGCCGGCGGCGCCGGGCACCTCCAGCGGGCCAACGAAGCCGTGGTGGATGTGGCGGCGGTGGGCTGGTCCCTGGCTACGACCCGGTCGGCGTTCGGTCACCGTGCCGCTGTCGTCGGGTCGGGCACGGAGGAGTTGCTGGCGGGGCTGGAGGCCCTGTCCGCCGGTACCCCGGCGGGGAACCTCGTGACGGGTGCGGTTTCCGGCACCGGTGCGGGTGTGGTGTTCGTGTTCCCGGGTCAGGGTGCGCAGTCGGCACGAATGGCGGCGGGTCTCGTCGGTCGTGTGCCGGTGTTCGACGCGCGTCTGGCGGAGTGTCAGCGGGCGTTGGCGCCGTACCTGGATGTCGATCTGGTGTCGGTGTTGACCGGCGAGGATGAGTCGTGGCTGGAGCGGGTCGAGGTGGTGCAGCCGGTGCTGTGGGCCGTGGGTGTGGCTCTGGCGGCGGTGTGGCAGCACGCCGGGGTCACCCCGGCGGCGGTGGTCGGTCATTCGCAGGGCGAGATCGGCGCGGCGTGCGTGGCCGGGATCCTCAGCCTGGAGGACGCGGCGAAGGCGGTCGCGTTGCGGTCGCGGGCGCTGACGGTGCTGCGGGGTACAGGGACGATGGCGTCGGTCGACCTGTCGGCGGAGTCGGTGGCCGAGCGGCTGCCGGCGTTCCCGGGCGTCGGTGTCGCGGCGGTGAACGGTCCGTCGACGGTCGTGGTCTCGGGTCCGCCGCAGCCGGTCGCCGACCTGGTGGAGTCGTGTCAGGCCGACGGCGTTCGGGCCCGCCTGATCCCGGTCGACTACGCCTCGCATTCGGCGGCGGTGCAGGACGTCGCGGAGCAGTTGCGCGCCGACCTGGCCGACGTGACGCCGCAGCCGGGCCACACCCGCCTCGTGTCGACGCTCACCGGGGACTGGGTGGACCCGTCCTCGATGACGGCGGACTACTGGTACGACAACCTGCGGCAGACCGTCCAGTTCGACGCGGCGGTGCGGGTGGCCGTCGCCGCCGGGCACACCACGTTCGTCGAGATTTCCCCGCACCCGGTGCTGGCGATGCCGGTCACGGCGATCCTGGACGACGCCGGCGTGAGCGGGCACACGCTGGGCAGCCTGCGGCGCGGTGACGACGACGCGACGCGGCTGCTGACGAACCTCGCCACCGCGCACACGATCGGCCTGCCCGTCGACCTGACCAGGGTCCTCGCCGAGACCGGCACCGTCGCACTGCCCACGTACGCCTTCGAGCACGGACGCTACTGGCTGGACGCCCCCGCGCACCGCGTACGTGACGTCGGCTCCGCCGGCCTCCAGGATACCGGGCACCCGCTGCTCAGCGCGGCCGTACCCGTCGCCGACGACCGGACGGTGGTGCTGACCGGGCGGCTGTCGGTGCGTACCCACCCGTGGCTGGCCGACCACGCCGTCGGCGGCGCAGTGATCGTCCCCGGCACCGGCGTCGTCGACATGGTGGTCCGGGCCGGCGACGAGGTCGACGCCGGCCAGGTGGGCGACCTGACGCTGATCAACCCGCTGGTGCTCCCCGCGACCGGCGCGATGCAGGTGCAGGTCCGCGTGGGCCCGCCCGCCGACACCGGCGAGCGGAGCGTCACAGTGCACTCCCGCCCCGAGGAGGACGCCGACGCCGAGTGGACCCGGCACGCCGAGGGCCTCCTGCTGCCGCAGCTGCCCGACCCGGCCGCCGTACCAGGGCAGTGGCCGCCGGCCGGCGCCGTCGAGATCGACGCCGACCTGGACGCCTGGTACGCACAGATGGCCGAGGGTGGCCTCGGCTACGGCCCCGCCTTCCGTGGGCTGCGCCGGGTGTGGCGCGGCGACGGCGAGGTCTACGCCGAGGTGGCGCTCCCCGAGGAGGCGAGCGCCGACGCGTCCCGCTTCGGGCTGCACCCGGCCCTGTTCGACGCGGCCCTGCAGGCCAGCGGGGTCACCGCCCTGCTCGGCGACCCGGCGGACACCTCCGGGGCGGGCTGGATGCCGTTCGCCTTCCGCTCGGTCGCCCTGCACGCCCACGGGGCCACCCGGCTGCGGGCGCGGCTGCGCTCCCTCGGCCCGGACACCGTCGCGGTCACCCTCGCCGACACCGCCGGCCAGCCCGTCGCCACCGTCGAGTCGCTGACGTTCCGCCCCGTCGCCGCGGGCCGGGCCGACGAGGCGGCCGCGCTGCGCCGCACCTCGGTGTTCCACCTGGACTGGACGCCGCTGCCGGGTGCCGACGCGGCGGCGGGGCAGACGGTCAGCTGGGCGCTGCTCGGCGACGACACCCTCGGCCTCACCGGTGCGCTCACCGCCGCCGGGCACCCGGTGCGGTCCCACGCCGACCTGGCGGCGCTGGTCGCCGAGATCGGGGAGTCCGGGGACGTACCCGATATGGTGCTTGACCTGCGCTCCGGCGCGGAGCCGGACCCGCAGCGCGCCGGCGAGGCCGCGCACGACGCGGCCCGCGACGCGCTCGCGCTGGTGCAGCAGTGGCTGGGCGAGTCCCGGCTGGAGCGGTCCCGGCTGGTCCTGCACACCCGGGGCGCGGTCGGCGCGGCCCCGGGCGAGGCCCCCCGCGACCTGGCCCGGGCGAGCCTGTGGGGACTGGTCCGCTCCGCGCAGTCCGAGCACCCCGGCCGGTTCACGCTGCTCGACACCGACGACGACGCCGCCTCCCTGGCGGCCGTCCCGGCGGCCGTCGCCTCCGGCGAGCCGCAGCTCGCGCTCCGCGACGGCGCGCCGCTCGTGCCGCGGCTGACCCGGGCCCGCGACGCCGGGGTGCTGCCGCTGCCCGCCGGCGAGGTGCCATGGCGCCTCGACGTCACCGAGAAGGGCACGCTGGAGAACCTCGCCCTGCTGCCCGGCCCCGAGACGGCCGGGGAGCTGCCGGCGGGCCACGTCCTGGTCGGGATGCGCGCCTCCGGGCTGAACTTCCGCGACGTGGTGCTGGCCCTCGGCATGGTCCCCGACCAGGAGGTGCTGGGCAACGAGGGCGCCGGCGTGGTGCTCGGCGTGGGGCCGGGCGTCACCGACCTCGCCCCCGGCGACCGGGTGACGGGCATCTTCTCCGGCTCGTTCTCCTCGGCGGCGGTCACCGACCGCAGACTGCTCACCCGCATCCCCGACGGCTGGTCCTACACCGACGCCGCCGCCGTGCCCGTGGTCTTCCTGACCGCCTGGTACGGGCTGGTGGAGCTGGCCCGGCTGCGCGCGGGCGAGTCAGTGCTCGTCCACGCGGCGGCCGGCGGCGTCGGCATGGCCGCCGTGCAGATCGCCCGCCACCTCGGCGCGGAGGTCTACGGCACGGCCAGCCCCGGCAAGTGGCCGGCGCTGCGCGCCACCGGCTTCGACGACGCGCACCTCGCCTCCTCCCGCAGCCTCGACTTCGCCGACGAGTTCGCCCACCGCACCGGTGGCCGGGGCGTCGACGTGGTGCTCAACGCCCTGCGCGGCGAGTACGTCGACGCGTCGCTGCGGCTGCTCGCCGACGGCGGCCGGTTCGTCGAGATGGGCAAGACCGACAAGCGCGACCCGCAGCAGGTCGCCGCCGACCACCCGGGCGTCAGCTACCAGGTCTTCGACCTCATCGAGGCCGGCCCCGGGAAGATCGGCGCGATGCTGGGCGAACTGATGGCGCTCTTCGCCGCCGGTGCGCTGCGGCCCCTGCCCCGGCGCACCTGGGACGTCCGGCGCGCCCCCGAGGCGTTCCGCTTCCTCAGCCAGGCCCGGCACGTCGGCAAGCTCGCCCTGAGTATCCCGCAGACGCCCCGGCTCGACGGCACGGTCCTGGTCTCCGGGGCGACCGGCACCCTCGGCGCGCTGCTCTGCCGGCATCTGGTCACCGCGCACGGCGCCCGGCAACTGCTGCTGGTCAGCCGGCGCGGCCCGGACGCCGAGGGCGCCGACGACCTGCTCGCCGACCTCAAGGCCCTCGGCGCGGACGTGTCGATCGTCGCCGCCGACCTGGCCGACCCGGACGCCGTGGCGGACGTGCTGTCCACGGTGGACCGACGCCACCCGCTGCGCGCCGTCGTGCACGCCGCCGGCGTCCTCGACGACGCCACCGTCGAGTCGCTCACCCCCGACCGCCTCGCCGCGGTGCTGCGGCCCAAGGTCGACGTGGCGTGGAACCTGCACCGGGCCACCCTCGGCCACGAGCTGAGCGCGTTCGTGCTCTTCTCCGCCGCCGCGGGCGTGTTCGGCGGTCCCGGCCAGGGCAACTACGCCGCCGGCAACGCGTTCCTCGACGCCCTCGCCGAGCACCGGCGGGCCCTCGGCCTGCCGGCCGTCGCGCTGGCGTGGGGCCGCTGGGCGCAGGCCAGCGGCATGACCGGTCACCTCGACTCGGCCGACATCCGCCGCCTCGACCGGGGCGGCATGGCCGCCCTCTCCGACGCCGAGGGGCTCGCCCTGTTCGACGCGGTCTGGCGCTCGGAGCGGGCGACCCTCATGCCCGCCAAGATCGTCACCGGCGTGGCCGCGCCCGGGTCGCCCGTACACCCGCTGCTGACCAACCTGGTCCGCGCCGCCGGCCGCCGGGGCGCGGCCGGTGCGGCCACCGACGGGCAGGCGTACGCCGAGACGCTGCGCGCCCTGCCCGACGACAAGCGGGCACGCGCCCTGCGCGACCTGGTGCTGTCGCACGTGGCGGTCGTCCTCGGCCACGGCGACCCGGCCGGCATCGAGCCGACCCGGGCGTTCCGGGAACTCGGCTTCGACTCGCTCACCGCCGTCGAGCTGCGCAACCGGCTCGGCGCGGCCACCGGGCTGCGGCTGCCGGCGACGCTGGTCTTCGACAACCCGACGCCCGAGGCGCTCGCCGCCCACCTGGGCGGGCAGTTCGTCCCGGCGAACTCGGCGGGCGAGCCGTCGGGGGCGGGCCGGGAACTCGACCGGCTGGAGGCGGCGCTCGTCGGGCTGGACCCGGCCGACGACGAGTTCCGCCGGATCACCGACCGGCTGCACGGCCTGCTGGGCCGGCTGACCGAGCGGCAGGCGGACGCGGACGGCGACGACGACCTGGAGTCGGCCACCGCCGCGAACATCTTCGACCTGATCGACCGCGAGCTGGAGACGTCGTGACCACCAGCCGCAACGACATCGGCATGCCGAGTGAGGTAGGTCCACGGTGAGCAACGAGGACGAGAAGTACGTCGAGTACCTGAAGCGTACGACCTCGGAGCTGCGGCGTACCCGGCGTCGGCTGCGCGAGCTGGAGGCCCGCGACGCCGAGCCCGTCGCCATCGTGGCGATGAGCTGCCGTTACCCCGGCGGGGTCGACAGCCCCGAGGCGCTGTGGCAGCTCGTGCACGACGGCGGCGACGGGATCGGGCCGTTCCCCGCCGACCGGGGCTGGGACCTGGAGAACCTCTTCCACCCCGACCCCGACCACCCGGGCACCAGCTACGTGCGCGAGGGCGGCTTCGTCTACTCCGCCGCCGACTTCGACGCCGACCTGTTCGGCATCTCGCCCCGCGAGGCCGTCGCCATGGACCCGCAGCAGCGGCTGCTGCTGGAGACGTCCTGGGAGGCGTTCGAGCGGGCCGCGCTGCCGCTGCCGGCCGTCCGGGGCAGCCGCACCGGCGTCTTCGTCGGGGCGTCGTCGCACGGCTACGACGGCATGATGGCGCAGGCCGAGAACGGCGAGGGGCACCTGCTCACCGGCAACGCCACGAGCGTCATCTCCGGCCGCGTCGCGTACACGCTCGGGCTGGAGGGGCCGGCGGTCACCGTCGACACCGCCTGCTCGTCCTCGCTCGTCGCCCTTCACCTGGCCGCGCAGGCCCTGCGCAACGGCGACTGCGAGCTGGCCCTCGCGGGCGGCGTGACGGTGATGCCCACCCCGGCGGTCTTCGTCGGCTTCAGCCGGCAACGCGGCCTCGCCGCCGACGGCCGGTGCAAGGCGTTCGCCGCCGGCGCGGACGGCACCTCGTGGTCCGAGGGCATCGGCATCCTGCTGCTCACCCGGCTCTCCGACGCGCAGCGGCACGGCCACCCGGTGCTCGCCGTGATACGCGGCAGCGCGGTCAACCAGGACGGCGCGTCCAACGGGCTCAGCGCCCCGCACGGCCCCTCCCAGGTGCGCGTCATCCGCCAGGCCCTGGGCAACGCCCGCCTCACGCCCGAGCAGGTCGACGTGGTGGAGGCGCACGGCACGGGCACCCGGCTCGGCGACCCGATCGAGGCGCAGGCGCTGCTGGCCACGTACGGACAGGACCGGGGGGACTCCGCGCCGCTGCTGCTCGGGTCGGTCAAGTCGAACATCGGGCACACGCAGGCCGCCGCCGGCGTGGCCGGTGTGATCAAGATGGTGATGGCGATGCGGCACGGCGTCGTGCCGCCCACCCTGCACGTCGACGAGCCGTCCCCGCACATCGACTGGACCGCCGGGGCGGTCACCCTCGCCACCGCCGCGACGCCCTGGCCCGCCGTGGACCGGCCGCGCCGGGCCGCCGTGTCGTCGTTCGGCGTGTCCGGCACCAACGCGCACACCATCATCGAGCAGGCCCCGGCTCCCGCCGAGGTCGAGGCCGAGCCGACCACGCCGCAGGCCCGCACAGTGGCCCCCGTGCTGCTCTCCGCCCGCTCCGACGCCGCGCTCGCCGCGCAGGCCGGCCGCTGGGCCGCCCGGTTCGCCGCCGACGAGACCCTCCGCCCGCTCGACGTGGCCTTCTCGTCGGTCACCTTCCGCTCCACCCTGGACCGTCGGGCCGTGCTGTCCGCGACCGGCCGCGACGACCTGCTCGCGGGGCTGCGCGCCCTTGCCGCCGGGGAACCGGCCGGTACCGTCGTGACCGGTGCCGGGGCGCCGCGCGGCCAGCTCGCGGTGCTCTTCTCGGGTCAGGGCGCGCAGCGCGTCGGCATGGGCCGGGAGTTGTACGCCGAGTTCCCCGTGTTCGCCGCCGCGCTGGACGAGGTGTGCGGGCACCTGGATCGAGCCTTGCCGCGCCCCCTGCGTGAGGTGCTCTTCGCCGCTGAGGGCTCGGCCGACGCCGACCTGCTGGACCAGACGGTGTTCACGCAGGCCGGTCTGTTCGCCGTCGAGGTGGCGCTGTTCCGGCTGGTGGAGTCCTTCGGCGTCGCCCCCGACCTGGTCGGCGGTCACTCGATCGGCGAGGTCACGGCCGCGTACGTGGCCGGGGTGCTGTCGCTGGAGCACGCCTGCGCGCTGGTGACGGCGCGGGGCCGGTTGATGCAGGCGCTGCCCGCCGGGGGTGGGATGCTGGCCGTCGCGGCCACCGAGGCCGACGTCCTCGCCACGCTCGACGGCCTGGCCGACGTGGGGATCGCGGCGGTCAACGGGCCGACCTCGGTCGTGGTCTCGGGCGCCGTGGCGGCCCTGGACGAGGTGGAGCGGCTCTGGAAGAACCGGGGCGTACGCACCCGCCGCCTCACCGTCAGCCACGCGTTCCACAGTCCGCTGATGGAGCCGATGCTCGCCCAGTTCCGCGCCGTCCTCGACGGGTTGACGTTCTCCGCGCCGTCGCTGCCGGTGGTGTCGAACGTGACCGGTGCGCTGGCCGACGCCGACGAGATCCGTACGGCCGACTACTGGGTGCGTCACGTCCGCGAGGCCGTCCGCTTCGCCGACGGAATCACCGCGCTGCGCGCCGCCGGGGCGGACACGTTCCTGGAGGTCGGGCCGCGCAGCGTACTGACCGCGATGGTCGGCGACGCCCTGTCGGACGGGGCCGGTGTGCTCGCCGTGCCGGCGCAGCGCGGGGACCGGCCCGAGGCGCACGGGCTGCTGGCCGGGCTGGCGGAGCTGCACGTGCGCGGGGTCGCAGTCGACTGGCGGCAGTGGTTCGCCGAGACCGGCGCGCGGCGGGTGAACCTGCCCACGTACGCCTTCCAGCACCAGCGCTACTGGCCCGAGGCCGGCGGCACCGCCGTGACGGCCGCGCCGGGCGACGCCGCCGAGGGGGACTTCTGGGCGGCCGTGGAGCGCGGCGACCTGACCGGGGTCGCCGCCCACCTGGCCGTGCAGGACGACCCCGCCGCGGTCGAGGCCCTCGCCCCGGCCGTACCGGTGCTCTCGTCGTGGCGACGGGCCCGGCAGCGCGACGCCGTGGTGGACGGCTGGACGTACCGGATCGACTGGGAGCCGGTACGCCCCGCCGCCGCGCCCGCGCTGACCGGCCGCTGGCTGGTCGTCACCGCCGACGCCGACGACGCCGGGGCGGCCGGCACGCTGACCGGCGCGGGCGCCCACGTCGACACGCTCACCGTCGCCCCCGGCGTCGACCGTGCCGAGCTGACCGGGCTGCTGCGCGGCCACGGCGAGCAGGGCTGGACCGGTGTGCTCTGCGTGCTCCCCGCGACCGACCGGGCGCTGCCGGACGCCCCGGCCGTCTCCGTCGGCGCCGCGCTGCTGCTCACCCTCACCCAGGCGCTCGCCGACGCCGGCCTGCCCGGCCGGCTCTGGTGCCTCACCCGGGGCGCCGTGCGCGTCGGGGCCGGCGAGACCCTCACCGACCCCTGGCCCGCCCTGGCCTGGGGCCTGGGCCGGGTCGTCGCGCTCGAACAGCCCGACCGCTGGGGCGGCCTGATCGACCTGCCCGCCCGCGCCGAGCGCACCGCGGCGGACGCGCTGCTCGCCGTCCTCGCCGACGCCGGCCACGACCAGGTGGCGATCCGCCCCCAGGGCGTCTTCGGCCGGCGGCTGGTGCCGGCCGCGCCGCCCGCGGGTGCGGGTTGGCGGCCCGCCGGGACGGTGCTGGTGACCGGTGGTACGGGTGCGCTGGGTCGGCACGTGGCGCGCTGGTTGCTGGCGAACGGGGCGGCCGAGGTGGTGCTGGCGTCGCGGCGGGGTCCGGCGGCGCCGGGCGCTGCGGAGCTGGTCGACGAGTTGGGCGCGGTACGCGTGGTGGCGTGCGACGTCACCGATCGGGCGGCCGTCGACGCCCTCGTGGCCGGCCTGCCGGAGTTGACCGCCGTCGTGCACACCGCCGGCGTGATCGACGACGGCGTCCTCGACGGGCTCGACCTGGGCCGGATGCAGACCGTCCTCGACGGCAAGGTCCGCGCCGCCCAGGTGCTGCACGAGGCCACCGCCCACCGCGACCTCGACGCGTTCGTGCTCTTCTCCTCCCTCGCCGGGATCATCGGCAGCGCCGGACAGGGCAACTACGCGGCGGCCAACGCCTATCTCGACGCGTTCGCGGCCTGGCGACGCGACCAGGGCCTGCCCGGCACCGCCATCGCCTGGGGCGCCTGGGCCGAGGACGGCATGGCCGCCGCGCTGACCGCCCGGCTCGCCCGGGGCGGCGTCGACGCGCTCCCCGCCGCAGAGGCCGTCACCGCCCTCGGCCGGCTGGTCAACACCGCCGAGCCGGCCGTCACCGTCGCCGCCGTCGACTGGGGCCGCCTCGCCGCCTCCTGGGGCCGCCCGACGCCACTGATCGCCGCCCTGCCCGGGGTGCCCGCCGTGCCCACCGGCCCCGCCCGCGCCGTGGTGGTCGGCCGGTCCCTGCCGCAGCTCGCCGACCTCGTACGCACCCAGGCCGCCGTCGTGCTCGGCTACCCGGCCGGCCGGCCGCTGCCCGAGCGCACCTTCCGCGACCTCGGCTTCGACTCGCTCACCGCCGTCGAGCTGCGCAACCGGCTCACCGCCGAGACCGGGATGACCCTGCCCGCCACGCTGGTCTTCGACCACCCCACGGTCGCCGAACTCGCCGCCCACCTGCACGGCCTCACCGCCGGGCACACCACCGGCGAGGTGGTCGCCGACGGCACCGGCCGCGACCGCGAACCGATCGCCATCGTCGCCATGAGCTGCCGCTTCCCCGGCGGGGTCACCTCGCCCGAGCAGCTCTGGGACCTGCTGGCCACCGGCACCGACGCGCTGAGCCTGATGCCCGGCGAGCGCGGCTGGAACCTCGCCGAGCTGTACCACCCCGACCCCGAGCACCTCGGCACCAGCTACGTCCGGGAGGGCGGCTTCGTCGCCGGAGCCGGCGAGTTCGACCCGGCGTTCTTCGGCATCAGCCCCCGCGAGGCCCTCGCCATGGACCCGCAGCAGCGGCTGCTGCTGGAGACCACCTGGGAGGCGTTCGAGCGGGCCCGGATCGACCCGACCGCCCTGCGCGGCAGCCGCACCGGCGTGTACGTCGGCACCAACGGCCAGGACTACGGCTCGCTGCTGATGGCCAACGGGGACGTCGACGAGAACTACCTCGCCACCGGCACCTCCGCCAGCGTCATCTCCGGCCGGCTGGCGTACACCTTCGGACTGCACGGCCCGGCGGTCACCGTCGACACGGCCTGCTCGTCGTCGCTGGTCGCGATGCACCTGGCCGCGCAGGCCCTCCAGACGGGCGAGTGTGACCTCGCCCTGGCCGGCGGCGCCACCGTGATGGCCACCCCCGGCATCTTCGTCGGCTTCTCCCGCCAGCGTGGCCTCGCCGCCGACGGCCGGTGCAAGCCGTTCGCCGGAGCCGCCGACGGCACCGGCTGGGGCGAGGGCGTCGGCCTGCTGGTGCTCCAGCGCCTCTCCGACGCCCGCCGCGACGGCAACCCGGTCCTCGCCGTGCTGCGCGGCAGCGCCGTCAACCAGGACGGCGCCTCCAACGGCCTCACCGCACCCAACGGCCCCGCCCAGCAGCGGGTGATCCGGCAGGCCCTCGCCAACGCCGGACTCACCGCCGACCAGGTGGACGCCGTCGAGGCGCACGGCACCGGCACCACCCTCGGCGACCCGATCGAGGCGCAGGCGCTCATCGCCACGTACGGCCAGGACCGGCCCGCCGACCGGCCGCTCTGGCTCGGCTCGATCAAGTCGAACATCGGGCACACCCAGGCGGCGGCCGGCGTCGCCGGGGTGATGAAGATGGTCCTGGCCATGCGGCACGGGGTGCTGCCGCCCACCCTGCACGTGGACGAGCCCACCCCGCACGTCGACTGGACCGCCGGCAGCGTCGAGCTGCTCACCGCCGCCCGGCCGTGGGAGCCGGCCGACGGGGTACGCCGCGCCGCCGTCTCCTCGTTCGGGATCAGCGGCACCAACGTGCACACCATCCTCGAACAGGCCCCCGCCGACGAGCCGGAGCCCGGACCGGCAGCCGACGTGCCGACCGGGGAACTGCCCTGGGTCCTCTCCGGGCGCACCGTCGACGCCCTCACCGCCCGCAGCCGGGACCTGCGCGAGCACCTCGGCACAGTGGACGACGACGCGCTCGCCGACGTCGGCTGGTCGCTGGCCGCCACCCGCGCCGCCCACGACCACCGGGCCGTCGTCTTCGCCGCCGACCGCGACGACCTGGCCGCGTCCCTCGACGCGCTCGCCGCCGGCCGGCCCGGCCCGCAGACCGTCACCCGCCTCCCCGGCACGCCGGGCGAGGTCGCGTTCGTCTTCCCGGGCCAGGGCTCGCAGTGGGCCGGGATGGCCGCCGAGCTGCTCGACACCGCCCCCGTCTTCGCGGAGACGTTCGCCGCCTGCGCCGAGGCGCTGCGCCCGTACGTCGACTGGTCACCGACCGACGTGGTGCGCGGCGCGCCCGACGCCCCGTCGCTGGAGCGCGTCGACGTCGTGCAGCCCACCCTGTTCGCGGTCAGCGTCTCGCTCGCCGCGCTCTGGGAGTCGTACGGGGTGCGCCCCGCAGCCGTCGTCGGCCACTCCCAGGGCGAGATCGCCGCCGCGTACGTCGCCGGTGGCCTCACCCTCGACGACGCGGCGGCCGTGGTCGCGCTGCGCAGCCGGATCATCGCCGGCATCGCCGGGGACGGCGGCATGGTCTCGGTCGCCACCACCGCCGACGAGGCCACCGCGACGATCGCCCGCTGGGCTGGCCGCATCGCCCTGGCCGCCGTCAACGGACCCACCTCCGTCGTGGTCTCCGGCGACGGCGCCGCCCTCGACGAGCTCGTCGCCCACTACGAGTCCCGCGAGGTGCGGGTGCGCCGCGTGCCCGTGGACTACGCCTCCCACTCCGCCCACGTCGAGCAGCTGCGCGAGCAGCTCCTGGAACTGCTCGCCGGGCTGCGGCCCCGCACCGGCGAGGTCCGGTTCCGCTCCACAGTCGAGGGCGACTGGCTCGACACCGCCGCCCTCGACGCCGACTACTGGTACCGCAACCTGCGGCAGACCGTCCGCTTCGACGAGGCGGTACGCAGCCTCGTCACCGCCGGCTACCAGACCTTCGTCGAGGTCAGCGCCCACCCGGTGCTGACCATGGCCGTGCAGGAGAGCGTCGAGCTGGCCGCCGCCGACCCGGACGCGGTCACCGTCACCGGCAGCCTGCGCCGGGGCGAGGGCGGCCTCGGCCGCTTCCTGCGCGCCCTGGCCGAGGTCTGGGCCGGGGGTACGGCCGTGGACTGGCGGCCCGCCTTCGCCGGTCTCGCCGGGCGTCGTCTCGACCTGCCCACGTATCCGTTCCAGCGGCAGCTCTACTGGCCGCAGCCGTCAACCGCGCCCGCCCCCGCGGCCGCCGGTCCCGTGGCCGACGACGAGGTCGACGCCCGGTTCTGGGCGGCCGTCGAGGCGGAGGACCTGACCGCGCTCACGGCCGAACTCTCCGCCACGGCCGAGTCGCGGCCCGTCCCGGAGACGGCGTTCGCCGACGTGCTGCCGGTGCTCGCCGCCTGGCGTCGCCGGCACCGCGACCAGGCCACCGTGGACTCCTGGCGGTACCGGGACAACTGGACGCCCGTCGCTCCCGACGCCTCCGGCGAGCCGGCAGCCACCGGCACCTGGTGGCTGCTCACCGGCCCCGACGACACCGGCGCGGCCGAGGCCGACTTCTGCACCGACGCATTGCGGCGGCACGGCGGCACCGTCGTACCGCTGGCGCTGGACGCCGACCGCACGGACCGCGCGGCGCTCGCCGCTCGGCTGCGCGACCTCGCCGACGGCGGCCCTCGCCCCGCCGGGATCGTGTCGCTGCTGCCGCTCGACGAGACGCCCGCCCCGGCGCACCAGTCGGTGCCGGTCGGTTTCGCCGGCACCGTCACCCTCGTGCAGGCGCTCGGCGACGCCGGAGTCCGCGCGCCGCTGTGGTGCCTCACCCGGGGTGCCGTCGCCACCGGCCCGGCCGACCCGCTGCCGCACCCGCTCCAGCAGCTCACCTGGGGCTTCGGCCGGGTCGCCGCACTCGAACACCCGGACCGCTGGGGCGGCCTCGTGGACCTGCCCGACGAACTCGACGACGCGGCCGGCCGACGGCTGGTCCGTGTCCTCGCCGGCGCCGACGGCGAGGACCAGGTCGCGCTGCGGTGGGCCGGCGCCTTCGGCCGGCGACTGCTGCACGCCCCGCTCGGCGACGCCCCCGCCCCGCGCACCTGGCGACCGTCGGGCACCGCCCTGGTCACCGGCGGCACCGGCGCGCTCGGCGGACACATGGCCCGCTGGCTCGCCGCCAACGGCGCCGCGCACCTGGTGCTGGTCAGCCGGCGCGGCCGGCAGGCCGAGGGCATCGCCGACCTCGAGGCCGAGCTGGTCGCACTGGGCGCCCGGGTCACCGTCGCCGCCTGCGACGCCGCCGACCGGTCGGCGCTCGCCGCCGTCCTCGCCGACCTGCCGCCCGAGCACCCGCTGACCACAGTCGTGCACACCGCCGCCGTCCTCGACGACTCGGTGATCAACTCGCTGACCCTGGAGCAGGTCGACTACGCGCTCAGCGCGAAGGTCACGACCGCGCTGAACCTGCACGAGCTGACCCGCGAGCTGGACCTCGACGCGTTCATCCTGTTCTCCTCGATGGCCGGCACCGTCGGCAGCTCCGGCGTGGGCAACTACGCCCCCGGCAACGCGTTCCTCAACGCCCTCGCCGAGCACCGGCGCGCCCTCGGCCTGCCCGCCACCTCCATCGGCTGGGGCGCCTGGGGCGGCGGCGGCATGGCCGACGGCGAGTTCGGCCGGATGCTGCACCGCCACGGCGCACCCGAGATGCCCCCGCGCCTCGCCGTCGCGGCCCTGCACCAGGCCGTCGAGCACGACGAGACCTTCCTGACCATCTCGAACATCGCCTGGGACCGGTTCTTCGTCGCGTTCACCGCCACCCGTCCCGGCCCGCTGATCTCGGAGATCCCCGAGGCGCAGCGGTTGCAGGCCACCAAGGGCCTCGCCGAGACGAAGGAGACCGACGAGGCCGGCCCCGCCGGCGCGTTCACCCGGATGAGCGCCGCCGAGCGCCAGCAGGCGCTGCTCGATCTGGTCCGCGACCAGGCGGCCGCGGTCCTCAAGTACGCCGACGGCCAGGCCGTCGACCCGCACCACGCGTTCCGGGACCTCGGCTTCGACTCGGTGACGGCGGTGGAGCTGCGCAACCGGCTCGCCACCGCCACCTCGCTGCGGCTGCCGGTGACCCTGGTCTTCGACTACCCGTCGCCGACCGCGCTCGCCCGGCACCTGCACGAGGAGTTGGGCGGCGAGGCCGCCGTGGCCGTCGAGGCCGCCCCGGTGACGCTCGGCGACGACGAGCCGGTGGCCATCGTCGCCATGTCCTGCCGCTTCCCCGGCGGGGCGAACGACCCCGAGCGGTTCTGGCAGATGCTGCACGCCGGCCGCGACGCCGTGTCCGACCTACCCGGCGATCGGGGTTGGGACGTCGAGAAGCTCTACGACCCCGACCCCTATTCCACCGGCACCTCATACGTCCGCAGCGGCGCCTTCCTCTATGAGGCGGCGGAGTTTGATGCCGGTTTCTTCGGGATTTCCCCCCGTGAGGCCTTGGCGATGGACCCGCAGCAGCGGTTGTTGCTGGAGGTTTCGTGGGAGGCGGTCGAGCGGGCAGGGGTTGAGCCTGGGGTTCTTCGGGGTTCGCGAACAGGGGTGTTCGTGGGCACGAATGGTCAGGACTATGGGGCCCTGCTGATGGTGGCGGGGGACGAGGTGGAGGGCTTCGCTGGCACGGGGAACGCCGCGAGTGTGGTGTCGGGTCGGGTGGCGTACGCGTTGGGGTTG
This sequence comes from Micromonospora sp. RV43, assembly GCF_001029515.1. NCBI lineage: Bacteria > Bacillati > Actinomycetota > Actinomycetes > Micromonosporales > Micromonosporaceae > Micromonospora > Micromonospora sp. RV43. The sequence goes on from NZ_LEKG01000005.1 coordinate 15,806, forward strand.
GAGGGGCCGGCGGTGTCGGTGGACACGGCGTGTTCGTCGTCGCTTGTGGCGTTGCACCTGGCGGTGCAGTCGCTGCGGCGTGGCGAGTGCGACCTGGCCCTGGCCGGTGGCGTGACCGTGATGGCGACGCCCGGGCTGTTCGTGGAGTTCTCGCGGCAGCGGGGCCTGGCGGCCGACGGCCGGTGCAAGGCGTTCGCGGCGGGTGCCGACGGCACGGGCTGGGGCGAGGGCGTGGGCGTGCTGGTGGTGGAGCGGTTGTCGGACGCGCGGCGTAACGGTCATGAGGTGCTGGCGATCGTGCGGGGCAGTGCGGTCAATCAGGATGGTGCGTCGAACGGGCTGACGGCCCCGAACGGTCCGTCGCAGCAGCGGGTGATCCGCCAGGCGCTGGCGTCGGCCCGCCTCACCACGGCCGACGTGGACGTGGTCGAGGCCCACGGCACGGGCACCACCCTCGGCGACCCGATCGAGGCGCAGGCCCTGCTCGCCACGTACGGGCAGGAGCGCGACGAGCCGCTGCTGCTCGGCTCCGTGAAGTCGAACATCGGCCACACCCAGGCCGCCGCCGGCGTCGCCGGTGTGATCAAGATGGTGCTGGCGATGCGGGAGGGCGTGGTCCCCGCGACGCTGCACGTGGACGAGCCGTCCCCGCACATCGACTGGAACTCCGGGGCCGTCGAGCTGGCGATCGAGTCGCGGCCGTGGCCGGCCGTGGGCCGGGCGCGCCGGTCGGCGGTGTCCTCGTTCGGCATCTCCGGCACCAACGCCCACGTCATCATCGAACTGCCCGAGGACCTCCCCGCCGAGAGCGTGGAGCCCGACGGCGAGGCCGCCGAGGATCGCAGCCCGGGGCTCGTGGCCTCCGACGTCGTCGTCTGGACGGTGTCGGGGCGGTCGAAGGGCGCGCTGGCCGGTCAGGCCGCTCGCCTGGCCCAGCACGTCCGCGCGCACGCCGACCTCGACGCGGCGGTGTTGGGCTGGTCCCTCGCCGCCACCCGGTCGACGTTCGACCAGCGGGCCGCCGTCGTCGGGGCCACCGTGGCCGAGTTGCTGGCGGGGCTCGACGCCCTGTCCGCCGGCGCGCCGGCGGGGAACCTCGTCACGGGTACGGCCTCCGGAACCGGTGCGGTGTTCGTGTTCCCGGGTCAGGGTGCGCAGTCGGCGCGGATGGCGGCCGGTCTCGTCGGTCGTGTGCCGGTGTTCGACGCGCGGCTGGCGGAGTGTCAGCGGGCGTTGGCGCCGTACCTGGACGTCGATCTGGGGTCGGTGTTGACCGGTGACGACGAGTCGTGGTTGGCGCGGGTCGAGGTGGTGCAGCCGGTGCTGTGGGCCGTGGGTGTGGCTCTGGCGGCGGTGTGGCAGCACGCCGGGGTCACCCCGGCTGCGGTGGTCGGTCACTCGCAGGGCGAGATCGGCGCGGCGTGTGTGGCGGGGATCCTCAGCCTGGAGGATGCGGCGAAGGCGGTCGCGTTGCGGTCGCGGGCGCTGACGGTGCTGCGGGGCACCGGGACGATGGCGTCGGTCGACCTGTCGGCGGAGGCGGTGGCCGAGCGGCTCGGGGAGTTCCCCGGGGTGGGCGTTGCGGCGGTGAACGGTCCGTCGACGGTGGTGGTGTCGGGTCCGCCGCGGCCGGTTGCCGACCTCGTGGAGGCGTGCCAGGCCGACGGGGTGCGGGCGCGGTTGATTCCGGTGGACTACGCGTCGCACTCCGTGGCGGTGCAGGACGTCGCGGAGCAGTTGCGCGCCGACCTGGCCGACGTGACTCCGCGACAGGGCAACGTCCGGCTCGTCTCCACCCTCACCGGGGACTGGGTGGACCCGTCCTCGATGACGGCGGACTACTGGTACGACAATCTGCGGCAGACCGTCCAGTTCGAGGCCGCCGTCCGGGTGGCCGTCGAGGCGGGTCACACGACGTTCGTGGAGATCTCCCCGCATCCGGTGCTGGCGATGCCGGTCACGGCGATCCTGGACGACGCCGGCGTCACCGGGCACACGCTGGGCAGCCTGCGGCGCGGTGACGACGACGCGACGCGGCTGCTGACGAACCTCGCCACCGCCCACACGATCGGTCTGCCCGTCGACCTGACGGCCGTACTCGCCGAGACCGACACCGTCGCACTGCCCACGTACGCCTTCGACCGCAGCCGCTTCTGGCCGACCGCGGCGACCCGGCAGGACGGCGCCGAGGAGACCCCGAGCGGCGTCGACTCCGCGTTCTGGGCGGCCGTCGAGAGCGAGGACCTGGCCGCGCTCGCGGAACTCACCGAGCAGGACGCGACGGAATCCCTGGAACGGCTGGGCGCGGCCCTGCCCGTGCTCGCCTCCTGGCGACGCCAGCAGCGCAACCGCTCCGCCCTGGACGACCTGCGCTACCGCAGCGTCTGGCAGCCGTACACCGGGACGCCCGTCAGCTTCCTCCCCGGCGCCTGGTGGGTGATCGCCGACGCACGGCACCCGGAGGAGGGCGAGGCCGCCGTCGCCGAGCTGTCCCGCCGGGGCGCCGATGTCCGGCTGGTGTCGCTGCCGGAGAACCTGACCGACCGTGCCGCCCTCACCGCGCACCTGAGCGGTGTCACCCGTACCGCCGACGGCGGGCCGGCCCCGGTCGACGGGGTGCTGTCCCTGCTCGCCCTCGCCGACGGCCCGGTCGACGACACCCAGCCGGTGCCGCCGTTCCTCGCCCGGTCGCTCGCGCTGATCCAGGCGCTCGGCGACCTCGACGTCGCCGCGCCGCTGTGGTGCGTCACCCGGGGCGCCGCCGGCACCACCCGGAGCGGCACGCCCAGCCGACCGGAGCAGTCGCTGCTCTGGGGCCTCGGCCGGGTCGTGGCCCTCGAACACCCCGAGCGGTGGGGCGGCCTGGTCGACGTACCGGCCACCCTGGACGACCACGGCTGGGACCTGCTCTGCGCCGCCCTCGCCGGACTCGACGGCGAGGACCAGCTCGCGGTCGACGGCGCCACCATCCTGGTCCGCCGGCTGGTGCGGGCACCCGGCGGCGAGGCGCCCGCCGACGACGCCGGCTACCCGGGCACGACGCTGGTCACCGGCGGCACCGGCGCGCTCGGCGCGGAGGTGGCCCGCTGGCTGGCCGCCCGGGGCGCCGAGCACCTGATGCTCGTCAGCCGCCGTGGCGCGGACGCCCCCGGCGCCGCCGAACTCGTCCGCGAGCTGACCGGGGCGGGCACCCGGGTGACCGTCGCGGCCTGCGACGTGGCCGACCGGGCCGCGCTGGCCAAGCTGCTCGACGAGGTACCCGCCGACGCGCCGCTGACCAGCGTCGTGCACGCGGCCGGCGTCCTCGAGGACGGGGTGCTCGACGGGCTCACCGCCGACCGCCTCGCCACCGTCCTGCGCCCCAAGGTGCTCGGTGCCCTGCACCTGCACGAGCTGACCGTCGGGCGGGAACTGCGCGCGTTCGTGCTGTTCTCCGCGCTGGCCGGGCAGCTCGGCGCCGCCGGTCAGGGCAGCTACGCCGCCGCCAACGCCTACCTCGACGCCCTCGCCGAGCAGCGGCACCGGCAGGGCCTGCCGGCCACCTCGGTCGCCTGGGGCCCCTGGGCGGCCGGCGGGATGGCCACCACCGACCCTGCCGTGGAGGAGCGCCGCCGGCGTACCGGCGTGGCCCGCCTCGACACCGCGCCCGCGCTCACGGCGCTCGCGCAGTGCGTCGCGCGGGGCGAGCCGGCGACGATGGTGGCCGGCATCGACTGGGCCCGTTACGTGCCCGGCTTCGTCGCCGTGCGGCCCAGCCCGCTCATCGCGGGCGTGGCCGAGGCGCGGCGGGCCGTCGCCGAGCGGGCCGAGGACACCGGCGTCTCCGCGGAGTCCCTGGCCGCCCTGCTCGCCGGGCAGACCGACGCCGAACGACGCAAGACCCTGCTGGAGCTGGTACGCGGGCAGGCCGCCGCGGTGCTCGGCCACGCCTCGATGGACGCCGTCGAGCCGGACCGGGCGTTCCGCGAACTCGGCTTCGACTCGCTGACCGCCGTGGAGCTGCGCAACCGGCTCACCGCGGCGACCGGCGTCCGGCTGCCCGCCACGGTCGTCTTCGACTACCCGACCGCCGCCGGGCTGGCCGAGTACGTGCGGGCCGCCGTCGTCGACGGCGGGGTGGTCGGGGTCGCACCGGTCTTCGGCGAGCTGGACAGGTTGGAAGCGGCGCTCTCCGGCTCGGCGCCGGACCGCAGCGCCCGAATTCGGATCACCGAGCGGCTGCGGGCGCTGCTGGCCTCCCTCAACGAGGCCGACGCCCCGGCGGACGGCGACACCGTCGCCGAGAAGCTCCAGGACGCGACGCCGGACGAGGTCTTCGACTTCATCGACCGCGAGCTGGGGATGTCCTGACGTGATCGCTGCTGCGACGACGGGTCAACACAAGGAGTGCGCGGTCCATGGCTGACGAGGCGAAGCTTCTCGACTACCTCAAGCGGGTCACCGCTGACCTGCACCAGGTGCGCCAGCGCCTGCGCGAGGTGGAAGCCGGTGAACAGGAACCGGTCGCCATCGTCTCCATGAGCTGCCGCTTCCCGGGCGGGGTGCGCTCGCCCGAGGACCTGTGGGAGGTGGTCGCGTCCGGCCGGGACGTGGTCTCCGACTTCCCGACCGACCGCGGCTGGGACCTCGGGTCGCTCTACGACAGCGACCCCGAGCAGGCCGGCACGTCGTACACGCGGCAGGGTGGCTTCGTCCACGACCTGGCCGACTTCGACCCGGGCTTCTTCGCGATCTCCCCCCGGGAGGCGCTGGCGATGGACCCGCAGCAGCGCTGGCTGCTGGAGACCTCGTGGGAGGCCCTGGAGCGGGCCGGCATCGACCCGCACTCGCTGCGCGGCAGCCGCACCGGCGTCTTCGCCGGTAGCACCGGCCAGGACTACGGCACCGTGCTGATGGGTGCCGCGCAGGGCCTCGAGGGGCACCTGATGACCGGCAACGCCGGCAGCGTGGTCTCCGGCCGGATCGCCTACACCTTCGGGCTGGAGGGGCCGGCGGTCACCATCGACACCGCCTGCTCGTCGTCCCTGGTCGCCCTGCACCTCGCGGGCCAGGCGCTGCGGCAGCAGGAGTGCACTTTGGCCATCGTCGCCGGCGTCACCGCCATGTGCACCCCGGCCGCCTTCGTCGAGTTCTCCCGGCAGCGCGGCCTCGCCGCCGACGGCCGGTGCAAGGCGTTCGCCGCCGCCGCCGACGGGACCGGCTGGTCCGAGGGCGTCGGCGTCCTGGTGCTGGAACGGCTCTCGGACGCGCAGCGCAACGGCCACCCCATCCTCGCCGTGGTACGGGGCAGCGCGGTGAACCAGGACGGCGCCTCCAACGGGCTGAGCGCCCCGAACGGGCCGTCGCAGCAGCGGGTGATCCAGCAGGCCCTGGCCAACGCCGGCCTCGCCGCCGGCGGCGTGGACGTGGTGGAGGCGCACGGCACCGGCACCCGGCTCGGCGACCCGATCGAGGCGCAGGCGCTGCTGGCCACGTACGGGCAGGACCGGGGGGACTCCGCGCCGCTGCTGCTCGGCTCGGTCAAGTCGAACATCGGCCACGCGCAGGCGGCCGCCGGGGTGGCCGGCGTCATCAAGATGGTCATGGCGATGCGGCACGGCGTCGTACCGCCCACCCTGCACGTCGACGAGCCGACGCCCGAGGTCGACTGGTCGGCCGGCGACGTCTCGCTGGTGACCGAGGCGACGCCGTGGCCGGCGGTGGACCGGCCGCGCCGCTCGGCGGTCTCCTCGTTCGGGGTGTCCGGCACCAACGCGCACACCATCCTGGAGCAGGCCCCGGCACCGCAGCCGGCCCCGTCGGCCGCCGCGCCGGTGGTCGAGCGGCCGGTCGTACCGGTGCCGGTGTCGGCCCGGGACGCTGCCGGCCTCGCCGCGCAGGCGGCCCGCTGGGCGGCCCGGATCGCCGCCGACGAGACCCTGCGCCCCCTGGATGTGGCCTTCTCGTCGGTCACCTCCCGGTCCACCCTGGACCACCGCGCCGTGGTCCACGCGACCGGCCGCGAGGACCTGCTGGCCGGGCTGCGCGCCCTCGCCGCCGGTCAGCCGTCCGGCGCGGTCGTCGCCGGGCAGGCCGGCGGCCGGGGCTCGCTCGCGGTGCTCTTCTCCGGCCAGGGCGCGCAGCGCGCCGGCATGGGCCGGGAGTTGTACGCGGGCTTCCCGGTGTTCGCCGCCACGCTGGACGAGGTGTGCGTGTACCTGGACGCGCTGCTGCCGCGTCCGCTGCGGGAGGTGCTGTTCGCGCTGGAGGGTTCCGCCGAGGCGGCCCTGCTGGACCGGACGGTGTTCACGCAGGCGGGCCTGTTCGCCGTCGAGGTGGCGCTGTTCCGCCTCGTCGAGTCGTTCGGCATCGCGCCGGAGTTCGTGGGCGGTCACTCGATCGGTGAGGTGACGGCCGCGTACGTGGCGGGGGTGCTGTCGCTGGCCGACGCGTGTGCGCTGGTGGCGGCGCGGGGCCGGCTGATGCAGGCCCTGCCGGCCGGTGGCGGCATGCTCGCGGTGGCCGCCGACGAGGTGGCTGTGGTCGAGTCGATCGCCGGCTCGACCGACCGGGTCGGGATCGCGGCCGTCAACGGGCCGACCTCGGTCGTGGTCTCCGGCGCCGTCGAGGGCCTCGACGAGGTGGAGCGGGTCTGGCGGGACCGGGGCGTGCGTACGCGCCGGCTGACCGTCAGCCACGCGTTCCACAGTCCGCTGATGGAGCCGATGCTCGCCCAGTTCCGCGCCGTCCTCGACGGGTTGACGTTCTCCGCGCCGTCGCTGCCGGTGGTGTCGAACGTGACCGGTGCGCTGGCCGACGCCGACGAGATCCGTACGGCCGACTACTGGGTGCGCCACGTCCGCGAGGCCGTCCGCTTCGCCGACGGAATCACCGCGCTGCGCGCCGCCGGGGCGGACACGTTCCTGGAGGTCGGGCCGCGCAGCGTCCTGACCGCGATGGTCGGCGAGATCCTGCCGGGCGACGACGTCGTGCTGGCCGTCGCCGCGCAGCGCAAGGACCGGCCCGAGGTGCACGGGCTGCTGGCCGGGTTGGCCGAGCTGCACGTGCACGGGGTTGCAGTCAACTGGCGGCAGTGGTTCGCCGACACCGGCGCCCGGCGGGTGGACCTGCCCACGTACGCCTTCCAGCACCAGCGCTACTGGCCCGAGGCGGGCGCCGGGTGGACCGGCGACGTCACCGCGGTCGGCCTGCGCCCCGCGCAACACCCCCTGCTCGGAGCCGCCGTCGGCGTCGCGCACGCCGAGGGCTTCCTCTTCACCGGCCGGCTGGCCCGGCGTACCCACCCGTGGATCTGCGACCACGTCGTCTTCGACACCGTGCTGCTGCCCGGCACGGGTTTCGTCGAACTCGCCCTCCAAGCGGGCGCGCACGTCGGCGCGGACCACGTCCGCGAACTGACCCTGGAGTCGCCGCTGATCCTGCCCGAGACCGGGGGCGTGGACATCCAGCTCTGGATCGGCCCGGCGGACGAGACCGGGTGCCGTTCCGTGTCGCTGCACTCCGCGCAGGACGACGAGCCGACCGAGGGCACGGGTGAGCGGGCCTGGACCCGCAACGCCAGCGGCGTGCTGGCCAGCGGCCCGGCCGTGCCGAGCGGTCCCGCCGGCTGGTCCGACCTGACCACCTGGCCGCCGCCGGGCGCGACCGAGGTCGGCACCGACGACCTCTACCTGAACCTCGCCGCCCAGGGCTACGACTACGGCCCGTCGTTCATCGCCCTGCGCTCCGCCTGGCGGCGCGGCGACGACCTCTTCGCCGAGCTGGCGCTGCCCGAGGCCCCCGCCGCCGAGGCCGCCGGGTACGGCCTGCACCCGGCCCTGCTCGACGCGGCGCTGCACACCCTCGGCCTGACCACGCCGGCCGGGGAGCCCTCCGGGGCGGGCATGCCCCCCGGATTCGGCCGCCTGCCGTTCTCCTGGAACGACGTCGCCCTGCACGGTGCCGGGGCCGCGGCGGCCCGCGTCCGGGTCTCGCACACCGGCCCCGACAGCATCTCGCTGCTGCTCACCGACGTCACAGGCGCGCCGGTCATCTCCGTCGGCTCCCTCGTCCTGCGGCCGGTCTCCGCCGACCAGCTCCGCACCGCCTCCGGCGGCGGCACCGAGTCGCTGTTCCGGGTCGAGTGGGCCCCGCTCGCGCTGCCCGCCGGCCCGGCCACGGTCGACTGGGCGGTGCTCGGCGACGCCGCGGCGCTCACCGACGCGGTCGCCGCCACCGGCACGGCCGTGGCGGCGTACCCCGACCTGGCGGCCCTGGCCACGGCGATGGACGGCGGGACGGACGCGCCCGGCGTGCTGGTCCTGCCGTTGCTCGACCCGCCCGCGTCGGCGGACGTGCCGCGCGCCGTCGCCGAGGCGACCCACCGGGTGCTCGCCGTGCTCCAGCAGTTCCTCGCCGAGGAGCGCTACGCGGTGTCCCGACTGGTGGTGCTGACCTCGGGCGCGGTCGCCACCGACCGGGACACCGACCTGACGGACCTGGCCGGCGCCGCCGTGATCGGCCTGCTGCGCTCCGCCCAGTCGGAGAACCCCGACCGGTTCGTGCTGGTGGACGTCGACGACGTGGCCGGCTGCGCCGCCGCGCTCGTCCCGGCCGTCGCGACCGACGAGCCGCAGGTCGTGATCCGCGCGGGCGTCGCCGCCGGTGCCCGGCTCACCCGGGTCGCCGCCCCGACCGAGCCGCCGGCAGCCCCGTTCGACTCCGACGGCACCGTCCTGATCACCGGCGCCACCGGCACCCTCGGCCGGCTGATGAGCCGGCACCTGGTCAGCACGTACGGCGTCCGGCACCTGATCCTCACCAGCCGGCGCGGCCGCGCCGCCGAGGGTGTCGCGGAGCTCTGCGCCGAGTTGGAGGCGCTCGGCGTGAGCGTCACCGTCGCCGCCTGCGACGTCGCCGACCGTAGCGCGGTGGCCGAGCTGCTGGCCGGCATCCCGGCGGAGCACCCGCTGACCGCCGTCATCCACGCCGCCGGCGTCCGCGACGACGGCGTCATCTCCTCGCTCACCCCCGAGCGGATGGACGGCGTGCTGCGGCCCAAGGTCGACGCCGCCTGGCACCTGCACGAGCTGACCGCCGACCTCGACCTGAAGGCGTTCGTCTCGTACTCCTCGCTGGCCGCCACCGCCGGCGGCCCGGGCCAGGGCAACTACGCCGCCGCCAACGCGTTCCTCGACGGGCTGGCCCAGCACCGCAAGGCGCGCGGCCTCGCCGCCCTCACCCTCGCTTGGGGCCTCTGGGCCGACCGCAGCGGCATGACCACCGAGCTGGACGACGTCCACCTGAACCGGATCTCCCGCTCCGGCGTCGCCGCCATGGAGGCCGAGGAAGGGCTCGCCCTCTTCGACGCGGCCTGCCGCACCACCGACGCCGCGCTCGTCCCGGCCCGGCTGGACCTCGCCGCGATGAAGGTGCAGTTCGCCGGCGGGACCATCCCGCCGCTGTACCGGGCGCTGATCCGCACGCCCGCCCGCGCCGCCGCGGCCAGCACCGGCGCGTCGCTGGTGCAGCAGCTCGCCGGGCTCGGCGACGCCGAGCGGGCCGCCGCGCTGGTCGAGATCGTCCGGGGGCAGGCCGCCGCCGTGCTCGGCTACCCCGACCCGGCGGCCATCGAGCCGCGCCGGGCGTTCAGCGAGTTCGGCTTCGACTCGCTCACCGCCGTCGAGATGCGCAACCGGCTCAACAACGCCTTCGGGATGCGGCTGCCGGCCACCCTCGTCTTCGACTACCCGACCCCGCACGACCTGGCGGCCTTCCTGGGTACGGAGATCGCCGGCACCCCGGTTCCCGTGCGACCCACGACGACCGCCGTGTCGGTCGGCGACGACGAGCCCCTCGCGATCATCGGCATGGCCTGCCGGCTGCCCGGCGGCGTGTGGTCGCCCGACGACCTGTGGCGGCTGGTGGTCGACGGCGTGGACGCGATCAGCGACCTGCCCACCGACCGTGGCTGGGACCTCGACAGCCTCTACAGCCCCGACCCCGACGCCCCCGGCACCTTCTACGCCCGCGGCGGCGGCTTCCTCAGCGGCGTCGACAGGTTCGACCCCAACTTCTTCGGCATCTCGCCCCGCGAGGCCCTGGCCATGGACCCGCAGCAGCGACTGCTGCTGGAGACCACCTGGGAGTCCTTCGAGTCCGCCGGCATCGACCCCACCGACGTACGGGGCAGCAGCACCGGCGTCTTCGTCGGCACCAGCGGCCAGGACTACGGCTCGCTGCTCGTGTACTCGCCGGAGGCCGCCGAGGGCTACATGCTGACCGGGATGACCAGCAGCGTCATCTCCGGGCGGGTGGCGTACACGTTCGGGCTGGAGGGGCCGGCGGTGTCGCTGGACACGGCCTGCTCGTCCTCCCTGGTCGCGCTGCACTGGGCCGGCCAGGCGCTGCGGCGCGGCGAGTGCGACATGGCCCTCGCCGGTGGCGTCATGGTGATGGCCACCCCGACCGCCTTCGTCGAGTTCTCCCGGCAGCGCGGCCTGGCCGCCGACGGCCGGTGCAAGTCGTTCGCCGCGTCCGCCGACGGCACCGGCTGGTCCGAGGGCGTCGGCATGCTGCTCGTGCAGCGGCTCTCCGACGCCCGCCGGCAGGGCCGCACCGTCTACGCGGTGGTGCGCGGCTCGGCGATCAACTCCGACGGCGCCTCCAACGGGCTGACCGCCCCGAACGGCCCCTCGCAGCAGCGGGTGATCCGGCAGGCGCTGGCGTCGGCCCGCCTCACCACGGCCGACGTGGACGTGGTCGAGGCGCACGGCACGGGCACCACCCTCGGCGACCCGATCGAGGCCCAGGCCCTGCTCGCCACGTACGGGCGAGAGCGGCCCGCCGACCGGCCCCTGCTGCTCGGCTCGATCAAGTCGAACATCGGCCACGCCCAGGCCGCCGCCGGTGTGGCCGGCGTGATCAAGATGGTGCAGGCCATCCGGCACGGCCTCGTCCCGGCGACGCTGCACGTGGACGAGCCGTCCCCGCACATCGACTGGACCTCCGGCGCGGTGGAGCTGGCGACGCAGTCGCGGCCCTGGCCGGCGGTGGACCGGCCGCGCCGGGCGGCGGTGTCGTCGTTCGGCATCTCCGGCACCAACGCCCACGTCATCATCGAGCAGGCCGACGAACTGTCCGTGGCACCGGCCGAGCCCGGCCCCGGGCTCGTGGCCTCCGACGCGGTGCTGTGGCCGCTGTCGGGACGGTCGAAGGGCGCCCTGGCCGGCCAGGCGGCCCGTCTCGCGGAGTACGTGCGTGAGCGCGGTGACATCGACGCGGCGGCGGTGGGCTGGTCCCTGGCTACGACCCGGTCGGCGTTCGGTCACCGTGCCGCTGTCGTCGGGTCGGGCACTGAGGAGTTGCTGGCGGGGCTGGACGCGGTGGTGTCCGGGACGCCGGCCGGCAACGTCGTCGCCGACACCACCACGTCCCACGGCGCGGGCCCGGTGTTCGTGTTCCCGGGCCAGGGCGCGCAGTCGGCACGAATGGCCGCCGGTCTCGTCGGTCGTACGCCCGTGTTCGACGCGCGGCTGGCGGAGTGCCAGCGGGCTCTCGCCCCGTACCTCGATGTCGATCTCGTGTCGGTGTTGACCGGCGAGGACGAGTCGTGGCTGGAGCGGGTCGAGGTGGTGCAGCCGGTGCTGTGGGCCGTCGGTGTGGCTCTGGCGGCGGTGTGGCGGCACGCGGGTGTGGTGCCGGCTGCGGTGGTCGGTCACTCGCAGGGTGAGATCGGTGCCGCGTGTGTGGCCGGCATCCTCAGCCTGGAGGACGCGGCGAAGGCCGTGGCCCTGCGCTCCCGTGCGCTGACGGTCCTGCGGGGTACAGGCACGATGGCGTCGATCGACCTGTCCGCCGAGGCGGTGGCCGAGCGGCTGCCGGCGTTCCCGGGCGTCGGTGTCGCGGCAGTGAACGGTCCGTCCACGGTCGTGGTCTCGGGTCCGCCGCAGCCGGTCGCCGACCTGGTGGAGGCGTGTCAGGCCGACGGTGTTCGGGCCCGCTTGATCCCGGTGGACTATGCGTCGCATTCGGCGGCGGTGCAGGACGTCGCCGAACAGCTCCGCGCCGACCTGGCCGACGTGACGCCGCAGCCGGGCCACACCCGCCTCGTGTCGACGCTCACCGGGGACTGGGTGGACCCGGCGTCGATGACGGCGGACTACTGGTATGAGAACCTGCGGCAGACCGTCCAGTTCGACGCGGCGGTGCGGGTGGCTGTCGCCGCCGGGCACACCACGTTCGTGGAGATCTCTCCGCATCCGGTGCTGGCGATGCCGGTGACGGCGATCCTGGACGACGCCGGCGCGAGCGGGCACACGCTGGGCAGTCTGCGGCGGGGTGACGACGACGCGACGCGGCTGCTGACGAATCTGGCCACCGCCCACACGATCGGCCTGCCCGTCGACCTGACGGCCGTACTCGCCGAGACCGACACCGTCGCACTGCCCACGTACGCCTTCGACCACCAGCGGTACTGGGTCGAACCGCCGGTGCACCGGGCGCAGGACATCGCCTCCGCCGGCCTCCAGGACGCCGGGCACCCGCTGCTCAGCGCCGCGCTGACCTTCCCCGACAGCGAGCGGATGGTCTTCACCGGGCGGCTGTCGGTGCGTACCCACCCGTGGCTCGGCGAGCACCGGGTGATGGACAACATCCTGCTGCCCGGCACCGCCTTCGTCGAACTGGCCACGTACGCCGGTGAGCAGGCCGGCTGCCCGACGGTGGAGGAGCTGACCCTGCTCGCCCCGCTCGTCCTGCCCGAACTCGGCGCGCTCCAGGTGCAGCTGACGGTCGGCGACCGGGACGACGACGGGCGGCGTACCGTCCAGCTCTACTCCCGGCCCTACCGGGACGGCTCGGACGAGATCCTCGCCGACGTCGCCTGGACCTGCCACGCCACCGGTCTGCTCGGCCCGCAGCCGGCCGACGCCGCGCCCGCCTTCGACCTAGGGGTCTGGCCGCCGCCCGGCGCGACACGCGTCGAGTCCGACGACTTCTACTCCGGTATCGAGGCGACCGTCTTCGGCTACGGACCGGCGTTCCGTGGCCTGCGCGCCGCGTGGACCCGCGACGACGAGGTCTTCGCCGAGGTCGAGCTGCCCGCCGACCACCACGCCACGGCCGGCCGCTTCGGCGTGCACCCGGCACTGCTGGACGGCGCGCTGCAGGCCATGTCGATCGGCGGCTTCCTCGGCCGGATGGGCGACGGCGCCGACGCCAGCGTGCCCCGTCTGCCGTTCGCCTGGACCGGGGTCTCCCTGCTCGCCGCCGGGGCCACCGCCCTGCGCGTACGCGTCGCCGCGGCCGGCGAGGTCGGCGTCTCCTTCCAGGTGGCCGACGCCACCGGCGCCCCGGTGCTGCACGTCGACTCGCTGATCATGCGCCGCGTCTCCGGGGACTCCCTCGGCGCGGCCCGCTCCGGCCGGCACGAGTCGCTGTTCCAGGTGGACTGGCCGGTGCTGCCGGTGCCAACCGGCCCCGTGCCGGCGGCCACCCGCTGGGTGGCGCTCGGCGACGACCTGGCGCTCAGCGCCGCCTGCGAGGCGGCCGGTGCCCGGGTGCGTACCGACGTCGGGCTCGACTCGCTGGGCGACCTGCTCGCCGGGGGTGAGCCGACGCCCGAGGCGGTGATCGTCCCGGTCGGCGACGCCGGGGACCCGACGGACCCGGAGCTCGCCGCACAGGCGCGGGCCACCACGCACCGTACGCTCGCCGCGTTGCGGACCTGGCTCGCCGACGACCGGTTCGCCGACTCGCGGCTGGTGCTCGTCACCCGGAACGCGGTCGCGGCAGGGGAGCAGGAGCCGGTGAACCTGCGCCAGGCCCCCGTCTGGGGCCTGCTGCGCACCGCCCAGCTCGAACACCCGGGCCGGTGCCAGCTCGTCGACCTCGACGACGCCCCGGACAGCGCCGCCGCGGTGGCCGCCGCCATCGCCTCCGGCGAGCCGCAGCTCGCCGTGCGCGACGGGCAGGTCCGCACGCCACGGCTCGGCCGGGTTCCGGCCGCCGTCGAACCGCTGCCCGGCGGGATCGACCCGGCCGGCACCGTGCTGATCACCGGCGGCACCGGCGTGCTGGGCCGCATCCTGGCCCGCCACCTCGCCACCAGCCACGGCGTACGGCACCTGCTGCTGGCCGGGCGGCGCGGCGCGGCGGCCGAGGGGATCGGCGACCTGATCACCGAACTCGCCGGCACCGGTACGGAGGTGGCCGTCGTGGCCTGCGACGCCGCCGACCCCGAGGCCCTGTCGGCGCTGCTGGCCGGGGTGCCCGCGGCGCACCCGCTCACCGCCGTGGTGCACGCCGCCGGCGTCCTCGACGACGGCGTGCTGGAGTCGATGACCCCCGACCGGGTGGACGCGGTCGCCGTGCCGAAGATCGACGCCGCCTGGCACCTGCACCGCCTCACGGCCGACGCGAACCTCGCGGCCTTCGTCCTGTTCTCCTCGGCGGCGGCCACGCTGGGCAGCGCCGGCCAGTCCAACTACGCGGCGTCGAACGCCTTCCTCGACGCCCTCGCGGCGCACCGCCGGGCACGTGGGCTCGCCGGCAACTCGCTCGCCTGGGGCCTGTGGGAGCAGGCCAGCGGCATGACGGGTCACCTCGGCGACGACGACGTGCGACGGATGGCCGAGCAGGGCGCCACCGGCCTGGCCACCGAGCAGGCGCTGAATCTCTTCGACGCCGCGTGGCGGCTCGACGCGGCGGCCGTCCTGCCGATGCGCCTGGACGTCGGGACGCTGCGCGGGCAGGCGGAGGGCGGCACCCTCGCGCCCATCCTCCGGGCCCTGGTCCGGGTGCCGCTGCGGCGCTCCGTGGACGCCACCGGTGCCCGCTCCGGCGGGGTCCAACTCGGCCAGCGGCTCGCCGGACTGGCCGCCCCGGAGCGGCTCAAGGTGGTGCTCGACGTGGTACGGGCGAACATCGCCGCCGTCCTCGGCCACGCCGGCCCTGACGCGGTCGACCCGAACCGGCTCTTCACCGACCTGGGCTTCGACTCACTCACCGCCGTCGACCTGCGCAACCGGCTCAACAACCTGTCCGGCCTGCGGCTGCCGGCGACGCTCGTCTTCGACTACCCGACGCCGACGGCGCTCGCCGAGAAGCTGACAAGCGAGATCGCCGCCGACACGGCGCCCTCCACCCAACCGCTCTTCCAGGGCATCGACACGGTGGAGAGCCTGCTCACCGCCATCCCGCTCGACCCGGCGGCCCGCGCCCGGTTCACCGCCCGGATGCAGGACCTGCTCGCCAAGGCGTCCGACCTTGCGGCCGGGCCCTCCGTCGAACCGGACCGGCCAGACCTCGACTCGGCCAGCGACGACGAGATCTTCGACTTCATCAGCAAAGAGTTTGGAATCTCCTGAGATGACCAACCTTCGGATCGAGGCAGGGGCCACCCGATGAGCGACGACAAGCTGCGGTACTTCCTCAAGCGGGTGACCGCAGACCTGCACGACACCAAGCGCAAGCTGCAGACCGTCGAGGCCCGGGATCAGGAGCCGCTGGCCATCGTCTCCATGAGCTGCCGCTTCCCCGGTGGCGTCCGGTCGCCGGAGGACCTGTGGGAGCTCGTCGCCGACGGCCGGGACGCGCTCACCGAGTTCCCCGACGACCGGGGGTGGGACCTGGAGGCGCTCTACGACCCCGATCCCAACAAGCCGGGTAAGAGCTACACCCGCATCGGTGGGTTCCTCGACGGTGCCGGCGACTTCGACCCGTCCCTCTTCGGCATCTCCCCGCGTGAGGCCCTCGCCATGGACCCGCAGCAGCGGTTGTTGCTGGAGACGTCCTGGGAGGCCGTCGAGCGGGCCGGCATCGACCCGCTGTCGCTGCGCGGCAGCTCCACCGGTGTCTTCGTCGGGCTGAGCACCTCGAACTACGGCATGGGTCTGCCGCACGTGCCCGAGGGCGTCGACATGTACATCGGCACCGGCAACACCACAAGCGTCGCGTCCGGCCGGATCTCGTTCACCCTCGGCCTCAACGGCCCGGCCGTCACCGTGGACACCGCCTGCTCCTCCTCGCTGGTGGCCCTGCACCTCGCCGTGAACGCGCTGCGCCGCGGCGAGTGCGACCTGGCCATCGCCGGTGGCGTCACAGTCATGGTCACCCCCGGTGTGTTCGTCGTCTTCTCCCGGCAGCGCGGCATGTCCGTCGACGGCCGGTGCAGGGCCTTCGCGGCCGGCGCGGACGGCACCGGCTGGGGCGAGGGCGGCGGCGTGCTCGTCGTGGAGCGGCTGGCCGACGCCGAACGCAACGGCCACCCGGTCCTCGCCGTGATCCGGGGCAGCGCCCTCAACCAGGACGGCGCCTCCAACGGGCTCACCGCCCCCAACGGCCCCTCCCAGCAGCGGGTCATCCGCCAGGCCCTCGCCAACGCCCGGCTCTCCACCGCCGACGTCGACATGGTCGAGGCGCACGGCACCGGCACCACCCTCGGCGACCCGATCGAGGCGCAGGCGCTCATCGCCACGTACGGGCAGGACCGCCCGGCGGACCGGCCGCTGTGGCTGGGCTCGGTGAAGTCGAACATCGGCCACACCCAGAGCGCCGCCGGCGTCGCAGGTCTGGTCAAGATGGTGATGGCGCTGCGCAACGGCGTCATGCCGGAGACCCTGCACATCGACGAGCCGTCCCCGCACGTGGACTGGACGGCCGGGGCGGTCTCCCTGCTCACCGAGTCCAAGCCGTGGCCGGAGCTGGACCGCCCCCGCCGCGGCGGCGTCTCCTCCTTCGGGGTCAGCGGCACCAACGCCCACGTCATCCTCGAGGAGTACCGCCCGCGCGTCGCCGAGGCGGCGACCGTCGACGGCGAGCAGGCGGACGGGACCGGCGCCGTCGAGCCCGCGCGCCGGCCGGACCTGGTCGCCTCGGACGTGACCCTCTGGCCGGTGTCGGCCCGGTCGAGGACCGCCCTGGGCGGGCAGGCGGCCCGGCTCGCGGACTTCCTGCGCAGGCGCGGCGAGATCGATCCGGCGGCGGTCGGCTGGTCGCTGGCCACCACCCGCTCGACGTTCGACCACCGTGCCGCCGTCGTCGGGTCGACCGCCGACGAGCTGCTGGCCGGGCTGGACGCCCTCGCCGCCGGCCAGCCGGCAGGGAACCTCGTCACCGGTACGGTCACCAGCGCCGGCGCAGGTCCCGTCTTCGTGTTCCCGGGTCAGGGGGCGCAGTCGGCGCGGATGGCGGCCGGGCTCGTCGGTCGTACGCCGGTGTTCGACGCGAAGCTGGCCGAGTGCCAGCGGGCCCTGGCGCCGTACCTCGACGTGGACCTCATCGCGGTGTTGACCGGTGACGACGAGTCGTGGCTGGAGCGGGTCGAGGTCGTGCAGCCCGTGCTGTGGGCCGTCGGCATCGCCCTGGCGGCCGTGTGGCGCGCGGCGGGCGTCGTCCCGGACGCGGTGATCGGTCACTCGCAGGGCGAGATCGGCGCGGCCTGTGTCGCCGGGATCCTGGGCCTGGAGGACGCTGCGAGGGCAGTGGCGTTGCGGTCGCGGGCGCTGACGGTGCTGCGGGGGACCGGGACGATGGCGTCGATCGACCTGTCGGCCGACGCGGTTGCCGAGCGCCTGGGGGAGTTCCCGGGTGTCGGTGTCGCGGCCGTCAACGGGCCGTCCACCGTCGTGGTGTCCGGTCCGCCGCAGCCCGTGGCCGACCTCGTGCAGGCGTGCCAGGCGCAGGGCGTCCGCGCCCGGCTGATCCCCGTGGACTACGCGTCGCACTCCGAGGCCGTGCAGCAGGTGGCCGAGCAGCTTCGCACGGACCTGGCCGGCGTCACCCCGCGGGCCGGCCACACCCGGCTGGTCTCCACCCTCACGGGCGAGTGGGCTGACCCGCTCACCATGACCGCTGACTACTGGTACGACAATCTGCGGCAGACTGTGCTCTTCGACGCGGCCGTGCGGACGGCTGTGGCTGCCGGGTACACCACGTTCGTCGAGATCAGTCCGCATCCGGTGCTGGCGATGCCGGTGACTGCGATTCTTGACGACGCCGGTGTGAGTGGGCACACCATCGGTAGTCTGCGTCGTGGTGACGACGACGTGACCCGGTTGCTGACCAACCTGGCCACCGCGTACACCGTCGGCCTGCCCGTCGACCTGACGAAGGTGCTTCCGGCCGCGGCGACCGTCGACCTGCCCACCTACGCCTTCGACCACCACCGGTACTGGCTCGACGGCAGCGGCGGGCCCGATCTGGAGAGCCTGCTGTCGGGCATGAGCGGCGACCCGGGCGACGCGGGCTTCTGGGCCGCCGTCGAGAGCGGGGACGTCACGGCCCTCGCCGAGACCATCGCCACCGAGGAGACCCCGGCACACGAGGTCCTCGACGCGCTGCTGCCGGCCCTGCCGATGCTCGCCTCCTGGCGCCGGCAGCGGCGCCGGCAGGCCGACATCGACAGCTGGCGCTACCAGGACACCTGGAAGCCGCTGACCGGCGTCGCCAACCGCGGCATGGACGGCACCTGGGTCGTGGTCCTGCCGACCGGCGACATCATCGAGCCATGGCAGGACGCCTGCGTCGAGGCGTTCGCGGCGGCCGGCGCGACCCTCGTCCCGGTGGCCGTCTCCACGCCCGACGTCGACCGCGACCAGTTCGGCAAGCTGCTGCGGGAGGCGCTGGCCGCCGCACCGGGCGGCGACGCCACCGCCGAGGTCGCCGGCGTGGTCTCGCTGCTCGCCTTCGACGAACTGGCCCACCCGCTGCACCCCTCCGTGCCCGGCGGCTTCGCCGCCACCGTCGCGCTCTTCCAGGCCCTCGGCGACATCGGCCTGCGCGCGCCGATGTGGAGCGTCACCTCCGGCGCCGCGTCCGTCGGTATGGCCGACCTGCTGCGCTCCCCGGTGCAGTCGCTGGTCTGGGGCTTCGGCCGGGTCGCCGCGCTGGAGCACCCGCAGCGCTGGGGCGGGCTCGTGGACCTGCCCGAGGCCGTCGAGGACCGCTGCGCCGACCTGCTCGTCGCGGCCCTCACCACCGCCGGGGACGAGGACCAGATCGCGGTACGGCCGACTGGCCTGCTCGCCCGCCGGCTCACCCGCGTCCCGCTCGGCGACAGCCAGCCCGCCAACCCGTGGCAGCCGTACGGCACGGCGCTCGTCACCGGCGGCACCGGCGCGCTCGGTGGGCACGCCGCCCGCTGGCTGGCCCGCAGCGGTGTGGAGAACATCGTCGTCGTCAGCCGCCGGGGCATGGCCGCACCCGGTGCGCAGCAGCTCGTCGACGACCTCACCGCGCTGGGCGCCCAGGCCGTCGTGGCCGAGTGCGACGCCTCCGACCGCGAAGCCCTGGCCGAGCTGATCGACCAGATCCCCGCCGAGTACCCGCTCACCGTGGTCGTGCACGCCTCCGCCGTCCTCGACGACGCCATGATCAACGACATCCGGCCCGAGCAGATCGAACGGGTGCTGCAGGCCAAGGTCGACGTCGCGTACAACCTGCACGAGCTGACCCTCGACCACGAGCTGTCCGCGTTCGTCATGTTCTCGTCCTTCGCCGGCAGCGTGGCCAGCTCCGGCGTCGGCAACTACGCCCCGAGCAACGCGTTCCTCGACGCGCTCGCCCAGCACCGTCGCGGCCTCGGCCTCACCGCCACCTCCATCGCCTGGGGGGCGTGGGCCGGCGGCGGTATGGCCGACGGGCCGCTCGGCGATCTGCTGCACCGCCACGGTGTACCCGAGATGACCCCGGAGGCGGCGATCACCGCGCTGCACCAGGCCGTGGACCACGGCGAGGCGTTCCTCACCATCGCCGACATCGCCTGGGAACGGTTCTCCGTCGCGTTCACCGCCACCCGGCCCGGTCCGCTGATCAGCGACCTGCCGGACGTCCGGCGGCTCGCAGCCGCCGAGGCGGTGGCCAGTGTGGAAGTCGGCGACGGCCCGGAGTCGTTGCGGGACCGGCTCGCCGGGCTGCCCGCCACCGAGCGGTTCGCCGTGCTGCTCGGCCTGGTCCGTAGCCAGGTCGCCGCCGTGCTCAACTACCCGTCCGCCGAGTCGGTGGACGAGCATCGGGCGTTCCGGGAGCTGGGCTTCGACTCCGTCACCGCCGTCGAGCTGCGTAACCGGCTCGGCTCGGCCACCGCCGTGGCCCTCCCGGTCACCCTGGTCTTCGACTACCCGACCCCGACGACCCTGGCGGAGTACCTCTACGCCGAGGTCGCCCATGACGACGTGGTCACCCCGAACGCGCTCCTCGACGATCTGGACCGGATCGCCGAGGGCCTCGACGTGGTCGCGCGGGACGAGGCGGCCCGGGTGCGGGCCACCGTACGCCTGCAGGCGATGCTCTCCCGGCTCGGCCAGGACAGCGGCGGCGCCGACATCGGCCGGCATCTCGACGACGCCACCGACGACGAACTGTTCGCGATGGTGGACAAGGACCTCGGCATCTCCTGACCCCAGCTCCAGCTCTCTCCCGTCTCTTTCGAGGAAGCGGCACTCCGATGGCCAATGAAGACAAGCTCCGCGATTACCTCAAGCGGGTCATGGCTGATCTCCACGACACCCGCCGCCGACTCAGCGAGGCCCAGTCCCAGGAACTGGAGCCGGTGGCGATCGTGGCGATGAGCTGCCGGTTGCCGGGCGGGGTGCGCAACCCCGACGACCTGTGGGAGCTGTTGCGGGAGGGCCGGGACGCGGTCGCGCCCTTCCCCGGCGACCGGGGCTGGGATCTGGAGCGCCTCTACCACCCCGACCCCGACCACCCGGGCACCTCGTACGCCCGGGAGGGCGGGTTCGTCGACGGGGCCGGCGACTTCGACTCCGCCTTCTTCGGCATCTCGCCCCGCGAGGCGCTGACCATGGACCCCCAGCAGCGGCTGCTGCTGGAGACCTCCTGGGAGGCGGTAGAGGCCGCCGGCATCGATCCCGCCTCGCTGCGCGGCAGCCGGACCGGGGTGTTCGTCGGCACCAACGGGCAGGACTACGGCACCCTGCTGATGATGTCGCCCGACGGCGACGAGGGGCACTCGATGACCGGGGGCGCGGCGGCCGTCGCGTCGGGCCGGGTGTCGTACGCCCTCGGGCTCGAAGGACCGGCCGTCTCCATCGACACGGCCTGCTCGTCGTCTCTGGTGGCGCTGCACCTCGCCGTGCAGGCGCTGCGGGCGAGGGAGTGCGACCTGGCGCTGGCCGGCGGGGTGACGGTGATGGCCACTCCGGGCCTCTACATCGGATCCAGCCGGCAGCGCGCACTCTCCACCGACGGGCGGTGCCGGTCGTTCGCCGCCGCCGCCGACGGCGCCGGGTTCTCCGAGGGGGTCGGCTGGCTGCTGGTCGAGCGGCTGTCGGACGCCCGCCGCAACGGCCACCGCGTCCTGGCGGTGGTACGCGGCACGGCCGTCAACCAGGACGGCGCGTCGAACGGGCTGACCGCGCCCAACGGGCCGGCGCAGCAGCGGGTCATCAGCCAGGCCCTCACCTCCGCCCGGCTCTCCACCGCCGACGTCGACGTCGTGGAGGCGCACGGCACCGGCACCAAGCTGGGCGACCCGATCGAGGCGCAGGCGCTCATCGCCACGTACGGGCAGGACCGTGGCGAGGCCCCGCCACTGCTGCTCGGCTCGGTGAAGTCGAACATCGGCCATGCCCAGGCCGCCGCGGGCGTGGCCGGCGTGATCAAGCTGGTGCTCGCCATCCGGCACGGCCTCGTGCCGGCGACGCTGCACGTCGACGCGCCGTCTCCGCACGTCGACTGGGCGGCCGGCGCGGTGGAACTGGCCACGGAGGCACGCCCGTGGCCCGAGACGGGCCGGGTACGCCGGGGCGCCGTCTCCTCGTTCGGCATCTCCGGCACCAACGCCCACGTGATCATCGAGCAGCCGACCGAGCCGGTTGAGCCGGGTGTTGTCGAGTCCGTGTCCGGGTCCGGTCTGGTCGCTTCGGATGTGGTTGTCTGGCCGGTGTCGGCGCGGTCGAGGGCTGCGTTGGCTGGGCAGGTTGTCCGGCTCGCGGGGCACGTGCGTGAGCGGGGTGAGGTCGATCCGGTGGCGGTGGGGTGGTCGTTGGCGACCACCCGGTCGGCGTTCGATCATCGGGTGGTCGTCGTCGGGTCGTCTGCTGAGGGGCTGCTCGCTGGGCTGGACGCTTTCGCTGCCGGTGAGCCGGCGGGGAATGTGGTCGCGGGGGCGGCGTCGGGTCCGGGTGCGGGTCCGGTTTTCGTGTTTCCGGGTCAGGGTGCGCAGTCGGTGCGGATGGCGGCGGGCCTGGTGGGTCGTGTGCCGGTGTTCGACGAGTGTTTGGCCGAGTGCCGGCGGGCTTTGGCGCCGTATCTCGATGTGGATCTCGTGTCGGTGCTCACGGGTGAGGACGAGTCGTGGCTGGAGCGGGTCGAGGTCGTGCAGCCGGTGCTGTGGGCCGTCGGTGTCGCTCTGGCGGCTGTGTGGCGCGCGGCGGGTGTGGTGCCGGAGGTGGTGATCGGCCATTCGCAGGGTGAGATCGGTGCGGCGTGTGTGGCGGGCATTCTGAGTCTGGAGGATGCGGCGAGGACGGTGGCGCTGCGTTCGCGTGCTCTGGCCGTGCTGCGTGGTACGGGGACGATGGCGTCGGTGGACCTGCCGGTCGACGCGGTGGCCGAACGGCTGCCCGCGTTTGCCGGTGTCGGGGTCGCGGCGGTCAACGGTCCGTCCACCGTCGTGGTGTCCGGTCCGCCGGAGCGTGTCGCCGGCCTTGTGCAGGCGTGCCGGGCCGAGGGTGTCCGTGCCCGGTTGATCCCGGTGGACTACGCGTCGCATTCGCCCGCGGTGCAGGAGGTCGCCGAGCAGCTCCGCGCGGATCTGGCCGGTGTCAGTCCGCGCGCCGGCCACACCCGGCTGGTCTCCACTCTCACCGGGGACTGGGTCGACCCGGCGGTGATGACCGCTGACTACTGGTACGACAATCTGCGGCAGACTGTGCTCTTCGACGCGGCCGTGCGGACGGCTGTGGCTGCCGGGTACACCACGTTCGTCGAGATCAGTCCGCATCCGGTGCTGGCGATGCCGGTGACTGCGATTCTTGACGACGCCGGTGTGAGTGGGCACACCATCGGTAGTCTGCGTCGTGGTGACGACGACGTGACCCGGTTGCTGACCAACCTGGCCACCGCGTACACCGTCGGCCTGCCCGTCGACCTGACGAAGGTGCTTCCGGCCGCGGCCACCGTCGACCTGCCCACCTACGCCTTCGACCACCACCGGTACTGGCCCGCGCCGCCGCTCTTCCTCGCCGCGGCCGACGCCGCCCCGGACATCGACCGCTGGCGCTACCGGGTCACCTGGCGAGCCCTGCCCGACCTGCCGCTGACCTGGCTCGCCGGCACCTGGCTCGTGCCGGTGCCCGCGGCGCTGGAAGACGACCCGCTGGTCACCGACGTGCTGTCGGCCCTCGGCAACTTCGGCGCGGACGTCGTCCCGGTGGAGCTGGACGCCACCGGCGATCCGGCGGCGCTGGCCGAGCGGCTCAGCGCCGCGCTCGCCGGCCCCGGCGGACCCGTCGCCGTGCTCTCGCTGCTGGGCCTGGACGAGCGGGCGCACCCGGAGCACCCGGCCACCTCGCTGGCCGTCTCGGGCACCGCCCTGCTGGTGCAGGCGCTCGGGCTGCTCGGCGTCGAGGCGCCGCTGTGGTGCGCCACCCGGGGAGCCGTCGTGGCCTGCGCCGACGACCCGGCGCCACGCCCCGCCGCCGCCTCCGTCTGGGGGCTCGGCCGCGCCGTCGCCCTGGAACACCCCGCCCGCTGGGGCGGCCTGCTCGACCTGCCCGACGTGCTCGACGCGCAGGCCGGCGCGCTGCTCTGCGCGGCGCTCGGCGCCAGCGGTGGCGAAGACGCCTTCGGCGACGACGGCGCGGAGCAGTCCGGCCGGGGCGAGGACCAGCTCGCCGTCCGCGCCTCCGGCGTCTTCGTCCGCCGCCTCACCCGGATCACCGAACCCGAGCCGGCCGCCTCCGGCGACGCGGACGACACCTGGCGGATGCGCGGCACCGTGTTGATCACCGGTGGCACCGGCGGACTGGGCGGGCATCTGGCCCGCTGGGCGGGCCGCTCCGGCGCCGCGCACGTCCTGCTGGCCAGCCGGCGCGGCCCGGACGCCCCGGGCGCCGCCGAGCTGGAGGCGGAGCTGACCGACCTCGGCGTACGGGTCACAGTGGCCCGCTGCGACGTCGCCGACCGGGCACAGGTGGCCGACCTGCTCGCCGCCGTCCCCGCCGACGCCCCGCTGAGCGCCGTGCTGCACACCGCCGCCGTCCTCGACGACGGCATCGTCGACACCGTCACCGCGCAGCGCCTGCACACAGTCGCCGCGTCGAAGTGCGTCGCCGCGCTGCACCTGGACGAGCTGACCCGCGACCTCGACCTGGACGCCTTCGTGCTCTTCTCCTCGGTGGCCGGCACCACCGGCAACGCCGGGCAGGGCGCGTACGGGGCGGCCAACGCCTTCCTCGACGCCCTCGCCGAGCGGCGCCGGGCCGAGGGACTGCCGGCCCTCTCGGTGGCCTGGGGTGCCTGGCGCGGGGCCGGCCTGCCCGCCGAGAACGAACGCGCCCAGGAGCGGCTGCGCCGGGGCGGCATGATCGGCATGGACCCGGAACTGGCCGTCGAGGCCCTCGCCCGGGCGCTGCGCCGCGACGAGCCCACCACAGTCGTCGCCGACATCGACTGGGCCCGTTTCGCCCCCGCGTTCACCCTGGTGCGGCCCAGCCCGCTGATCGGCGACCTCGCCGAGGCCCAGGAGGCGACGCAGCCGGCCGGGCAGGAGGCCGCCGAGGAGGAGACGGACGTACCGTCGGCCCTCGCCCGGCGGCTCGCCGCGCTCGCGCCGGGGGAGCGCGCCGCGACACTGCTGGAGCTGGTGCGGCAGTGCGCGGCGACGGCCCTCGGCTACGGGGCCGCCGACGACATCCCGGCCACCCAGCCCTTCCGCGACCTCGGCCTGGATTCGCTGACGGCAGTCGACATGCGCAACTTCTTGGCCGCCGCCACCGACCTGCGGCTGCCCGCGACGCTCGCCTTCGACTATCCGAACCCGACGGTGCTCGCCGCGCACCTCGGCGAACTGCTCACCGGGATCGTGCCCGACGTGTCCACCCCCGCCCCGGCCACCGCGGCCGAGGACGACGACCCGATCGCCATCGTGGCGATGAGCTGCCGCCTGCCGGGTGGGGCGGACACCCCGGAGCAGCTGTGGCAGCTCCTCGCCGCCGGCGGCGACGCCATCGGGGAGTTCCCCACCGACCGGGGCTGGGACCTGGACCGGCTCTTCGACTCCGACCCGGACAAGGAGGGCACCAGCTACGCCCGGGAGGGTGGCTTCGTCACCGGCGCCACCGACTTCGACGCCGGCTTCTTCGGCATCAGCCCCCGCGAGGCCCTCGCCATGGACCCGCAGCAGCGACTGCTGCTGGAGGCGTCCTGGGAGGCGATCGAGCGGGCCGGGATCGACCCGCACACGCTGCGCGGCAGCGCCACCGGCGTCTTCGTCGGCACCAACTACCAGGACTACCGCAACCTGATGTTCAGCGCCGAGGGCGCCGAGGGGCATCTGATGACCGGCAATGCCGGCAGCGTCCTCTCGGGCCGGGTGTCGTACACCCTCGGGCTGGAGGGGCCCGCCGTCTCGGTGGACACCGCCTGCTCGTCGTCGCTGGTCGCGCTGCACTGGGCCTGCCAGGCGCTGCGCCGCTCGGAGTGCTCCCTCGCCCTGGTCGGCGGCGTCACCGTCATGTCCACCCCCGGGGTGTTCGTCGGCTTCAGCCGGCAGCGGGGCCTCGCCCCGGACAGCCGGGTCAAGGCGTTCGCCTCCGCCGCCGACGGCACCGGCTGGGGCGAGGGCCTCGGCCTGCTGCTCGTCGAGCGGCTCTCCGACGCCCGCCGCAACGGTCACCCGGTGCTCGCGGTCATCCGGGGCAGCGCCGTCAACCAGGACGGCGCTTCCAACGGCCTCACCGCCCCGAACGGCCCGTCGCAGCAGCGGGTGATCCGGCAGGCGCTCGCCAACGCCGGCCTCGCCCCGGCCGACGTGGACGCCGTCGAGGCGCACGGCACCGGCACGAAGCTCGGCGACCCGATCGAGGCGCAGGCCCTGCTCGCCACGTACGGCCGGGAGCGGCCCGCCGAGCAGCCGCTCTGGCTCGGCTCGATCAAGTCGAACATCGGTCACACCCAGGCCGCCGCCGGTGTCGCCGGGATCATCAAGATGGTGCTGGCGCTGCGGCACGGCTACCTGCCGCAGACCCTGCACGTCGACGAGCCGACCGACCAGGTGGACTGGAGCGTCGGCGCGGTCGAGCTGCTCGGCGAGGGCCGCCCCTGGCCGGTCACCGACCACCCGCGCCGCGCCGCCGTCTCCTCGTTCGGCATCAGCGGCACCAACGCGCACACCATCCTGGAGCAGGCCCCGGAGCCGGTCGAAGCCGAGCAGCCGACGGGTGACCCGGCGCGGCTGCCGGTGGTGCCGGTGCTGCTGTCGGGCCGTTCGGCGTCCGCGCTGGCCGCCCAGGCGCAGCGCTGGTCCGAGCAGCTCACCGGGCTGGAGGCGCCACGTACGGTCGACGTCGGCTGGTCGTCGGCCGTCGCCCGGGCCGCCCTGGAGCACCGGGCCGTCGTGCTGGCCACCGACCGGATCGCGCTGGATGCCGGGCTGCGCGCCCTCGGCACCGGCAAGGACGCGCCGCTGGTGGTCACCGGCGTGGCGGTGCCCCGGCCGAAGGTGGCGTACCTGTTCTCGGGGCAGGGCGCCCAGCGGGCCGGGATGGGTCGCGAGCTGGCCGAGGCGTTCCCCGTCTTCGCCGCCGCCCTGGACGAGGCCTGCGCCGCCCTCGAAGCGCACCTGCCCCGCCCGCTCAAGCCACTGCTCTTCGCCGAGCCCGGCACGCCCGAGGCCGAGGCGCTGGACCGCACCGAATTCACCCAGCCGGCGTTGTTCGCCGTGGAGGTGGCGCTGTTCCGGCTGTTCGAGGCGTGGGGGGTCCGTCCCGACGCCGTCGCCGGGCACTCGATCGGCGAGATCGCCGCCGCCCACGCCGCAGGCGTGCTCTCCCTGGCCGACGCCGCCGAGCTGGTCGCCGCCCGGGGCCGGCTGATGCAGGCGCTGCCGGCCGGCGGGGCGATGCTCGCCGTCGCCGCCACCGAGGCCGAGGTGACCGCCACGCTCGGCGAGCGGGCCGACCGGGTCTCCGTCGCCGCCGTCAACGGCCCCTCCGCCGTCGTGGTGTCCGGGGCCGGCGACGCCGTCGAGGAACTGGCCTCCGAGTGGGCCGGCCGGGGCGTCCGGGTCCGGCGCCTGACGGTCAGCCACGCGTTCCACAGTCCGCTGATGAATCCGGTGCTCGACGACCTCGCCGCCGTCGCCGGACGGCTGCGGTACGCGGCTCCGAGCATCCCGATGGTCTCCACCGTCACCGGCGCGCCGGTCGACGCGGCGGAGATCGGCACGCCCGACTACTGGGTGCGCCACGCCCGCGAGGCGGTGCGCTTCGCCGACGCCGTCGTGGCACTGCGCGAGCGCAACGTCACCGGCTACGTCGAGATCGGCCCGGACGGGGTGCTCACCGCCCTCGCCCAGGCCGTCCTGGCCGAGGCCCCGGCCGGCGGCCGGGCCCCACTGGTGGTGCCCGCCCTGCGCCGGGACCGCGCCGAGCCGACCACCCTGCTGCGCGCGCTCGCCGCGCTGCACACCCACGGCGTCTCCCCGGACTGGTCCGTCCTCTACGCCGGCACCGGCGCCCAGCGGGTCGAGCTGCCCACCTACGCGTTCGACCGGCAGCGCTACTGGCCGGAGCCGCCGCCCTGGGCCGCCCTCGTGGCCGCCGACGAGGCCACCGAGGTCGAGCGCCGCTTCTGGGCCGCGGTCGAGGCCGAGGACCTCGAGTCGCTGGCCCGCGACCTCGACGTGCATCGCGACCAGCCCTTCGGCACCGTGCTGCCCGCCCTGTCGGCGTGGCGCCGGCGCGGCCGGGAGCAGGCCCTGGTCGACGGCACCCGTTACCGGGCGGTCTGGGAGCCCATCGCGGAGACCCCGCAGGAGCAGGACCCCGGCCGGTGGCTGGTGCTGCTGCCCGCCGACCGGGCGGACGACCCCGACCTGCACTCCTGCACCTGGGCCCTGGGCGCCGAGGTGAGCATCGTGCCCGTGGACACCGCCGCCGACTCCGAGGAGCTGTGCGGCGGGTTCGCCGACGTGCTCACCGAGGCGCTCGGCGCGGGCGACGGGCCGCTGTCGATCCTGTCCTTCCTCGGCCTGGACGACGCCCCGCACGCCGAGCACCCGGCGCTGCCGCGCGGCCTCGCCGCGACCGTGCACCTGCTCCAGCAGCTCGTCGACCTCGACGCCTCGGTCCGGCTCTGGTGCGTCACCCAGGGCGCCGTCGGCCTCGGCGACGGCGACGCCCCGGCCAACGCGCGGCAGGCGATGCTGTGGGGCCTGGGCCGGGTGGCCGCGCTGGAGCAGCCCGCCCGCTGGGCCGGGCTGGTCGACCTGCCCACCGACCTGGAGCCGTGGACGGCGATGCGTCTCGGCGGCATCCTCACCGGCGGCGGCGTGGAGGACCAGCTCGCAGTCCGCGAGTCCGGGGTGCTGGTGCGGCGGCTCGTACCGGCCACCACCGACGGGGAGCTCACGCCGTGGCAGCCCCGGGGCACGGTGCTGATCACCGGAGGCGCCGGCGCGCTCGGTGGGCACGTGGCCCGCTGGGTGGCCGCCGAGGGCGCGCAACGGGTGGTGCTGACCAGCCGGCGGGGGACCGACACCCCGGGCGCCGCCGAGCTGCTCTCCGAGCTGGCCGGGCTCGGCGTGGACTGCCGGGTGGTCCGCTGCGACGCCGCCGACCGCGCCGCCGTGGCCGACCTCCTGGCCGATCTCCGGCGGGAGGGGCCGCCGCTGCGCGCGGTGGTGCACGCCGCGGGGGTCAGCGAGGTGGTGCCGCTGGCCGACACCACCCTGGAGGACCTGGCGTACGTCATCGCCCCGAAGGTCAGCGGCGCCGAACACCTCGACGAGCTGCTCGGCGACGCCGAACTGGACGTGTTCGTGCTCTTCTCGTCCATCTCGGCGGTGTGGGGCAGCGGCGGACAGGGCGCGTACGCGGCCGGTAACGCCTACCTGGACGCGCTCGCCGAGCGGCGACGCGGCCGGGGCCTGGCGGCCACCTCCATCGCCTGGGGACCGTGGACCGAGTCGGGCATGTACACCGAGGGCGCGGCGGAGCAGCTGCGTCGCCGTGGCCTGCAGGTGATGCCACCCGGTGTGGCGATGGCCGGGCTGCGGCACGCCCTGGCGGCCGGCGACAGCTGCGTCACAGTCGCCGATGTCGACTGGGCCACCTTCCAGCCGCTGTTCACCTCGCTGCGGCCCAGTCCGCTGCTGGCCGACCTGCCGGCCGTACGCGGACTGGCCGCCACCCCCGCCGAGGCGCCGGACGCGGTCGCGCCCGGCTCCCGGGATCTGCTCGCCGGGCTGCGGGCGCTGCCCGACGACGAGCGGCGGGCCGCACTGCTGGAGATGGTGCGGGTCGACGCGGCGAAGGTGCTCGGCCACCCCTCGGCCGACGCGATCGAGACCGACCGGGGCTTCCTGGACCTCGGCTTCGACTCGCTCACGGCCGTGGAACTGCGCAACCTGCTCACCGCGGCGACCGGGCACGACCTGCCCACCACCGTCGTCTTCGACTACCCCACCCCGGACGGCCTGGCCGGCCACCTGTACGAGCAGCTCTTCGCGGGCGGCGAGGGGGACGACGGCGACGGCGGCGACGAGGAGTCGGTGCGCCGGGCCCTCGCCGCGATCCCGCTCGACGAGCTGCGGCAGGCGGGCCTGCTCGACCAGCTGCTCCAGCTGGCCCGTACGAGTGCCGGCACGCCGGCCGTGGCGCCCGCCGTCCCGGTCACGTCGCCCGCACCCGAGACCCAGATCCGCGAACTCGACGTCGCCGGCCTGGTCCGGATGGCCCTGGAAGGCTCCGACTCGTGACCCGGCCGGCCCTGAGGAGCGCCCGATGACTGTTTCCCTGGACGAGGTCGTCGGCGCGCTGCGTGCGTCCCTGCTCGACAACCAGAAGCTCAAGCAGCAGAACCAGCAGCTCACCGCAGCGCTCAGCGAACCGGTGGCGATCATCGGCATGAGCTGCCGGTTCCCTGGCGGTGTCAGGTCACCCGAGCAGCTCTGGGACCTGGTGGCCGCCGGCAGCGACGCGATGTCGGCGTTCCCGGACGACCGGGGCTGGAACCTGGGCGCGCTCTACGACCCGGACCCCGACCCCGACAGCCGGGGCACGTCGTACGTGCGCGAGGGCGGGTTCCTCTACTCCGCCGGGGACTTCGACCCGGCGTTCTTCGGCATCAGCCCCCGCGAGGCACTCGCCATGGACCCGCAGCAGCGGCTGCTGCTGGAGACCGCCTGGGAGGCGTTCGAGCGGGCCGGCATCGACCCCACCCGGCTGCGCGGCGCGCCGACCGGCGTCTACGCGGCCACCAGCAGTCAGGGTGACTACGCGGCTCTGCTCACCGGGGTCACCGGCGGCGTCGAGGGCTACCTCGGCACCGGCAGCGCCGCAGCCGTGGCGAGCGGCCGGATCTCGTACGCCCTCGGGCTGGAGGGGCCGGCGGTCACCGTTGACACCGCGTGCAGCTCGTCGCTGGTCGCGCTGCACCTCGCCTGCCAGGCGCTGCGGCTGGGCGAATGCACGATGGCGCTGGTCGGCGGGGTGTCGGTGATGGCCACCCCGACCGTCTTCGTGGAGTTCTCCCGGCAGCGGGGCCTGTCCACCGACGGCCGGTGCAAGTCGTTCGCCGCCGCCGCCGACGGCACCGGCTGGTCCGAGGGGGCCGGCATGCTGCTCGTCGAGCGGCTCTCCGACGCCCGCCGCAACGGCCATCCGGTCCTCGCCGTGCTGCGCGGCAGTGCCGTCAACCAGGACGGCGCGAGCAGCGGGCTGACCGCCCCGAACGGCCCGTCGCAGCGCCGGGTGATCCGGCAGGCTCTCGCGAACGCGGGGCTGAGTGCCGACCAGGTGGACGTGGTCGAGGCGCATGGCACGGGTACCACTTTGGGTGATCCGATCGAGGCGCAGGCCCTGATCGCCACGTATGGGCAGGGTCGGTCCGCGGACCGGCCGCTCTGGCTCGGCTCGATCAAGTCGAACATCGGGCACACGCAGGCGGCGGCGGGTGTGGCCGGGGTGATGAAGATGGTGCTGGCGATGCGGCACGGGGTGCTGCCGCCCACGTTGCACGTGGACGAGCCCACCCCGCACGTCGACTGGTCGGCCGGGGCGGTGTCCCTGCTGACCGGCACACAGCCCTGGCCGGAGACCGGGCAGCCACGCCGGGCCGGGGTCTCCGCGTTCGGGATCAGCGGCACCAACGCACACGTCGTCATCGAGCAGGCCGTCGCGACGGACACCGACGACGTCCGGCCGGCCGGTACGCCCGCCCCGCCGGCACCGTGGATCGTCTCGGCCCGCTCCGCGCCGGCCCTGGCCGGGCAGGCACGGCGGCTGCTGGCGCATCTGGCCGATCACCCCGACCTGACCGCCGCCGACGTGGCGTACTCGCTGGTCACCACCCGGGCGGCCCTGCCGTACCGGGCAGCGGTGATCGGCGGGGACCGCGACGAGCTGCGGGCCGGCCTGCACGCGGTCGCCGAGGAGCGCGACACCCCCGGCGTGGTGCGCGGCGTGGCCCGCCGGGCCGGCAAGGTCGCGTTCCTCTTCACCGGGCAGGGTGCCCAGCGCCCCGGCATGGGCGCCGAGCTGTGCCGCCGGTTCCCGGTCTTCGCCGCCGCCTTCGACGAGGTGGCCGGGGAGCTGAACCGGCACTTGAGCCGGCCGCTGCGGGAGGTGGTCTTCGCCGGGGCCGACTCGCCCGACGCGGATCTGCTGGACCGTACCGAGTTCACCCAGCCGGCGCTGTTCGCCTACGAGGTCGCCGCATACCGGCTGGTCACCGCCTGGGGGCTACGCCCGCAGTTCCTGCTCGGCCACTCGGTCGGCGAGCTGGCCGCGGCGCACGTCGCCGGGGTGCTGTCGCTGGCCGACGCGGCGACCCTGGTGGCCGCCCGGGCCCGGCTCATGCAGCAGTTGCCGCCCGGCGGGGCGATGCTGGCGGTACAGGCGTCCGAGGCGGAGGTGGTCCCGCTGCTCGACGAGCGGGTGTCCCTGGCCGCCGTGAACGGCCCCCGGTCGGTGGTGCTCTCCGGCGACGAGGAGGCCGTGCTCGCGGCGGGGCGGCGGCTGTCTGCCGAGGACCGGCGGTCCCGTCGGCTGCGGGTCAGCCACGCCTTCCACTCCGCCCGGATGGACGCCATGCTGGCCGACTTCCGGATCGTCGCGGAGAAGGTCGCCTGGCACCCGCCGAACCTTCCGATCGTCTCCGACCGCACCGGCGAGCCGCTCACCGCCGCCCAGGCCACGGACCCGGGCTACTGGGTCGACCACGTCCGGGACACCGTCCGCTTCCACGCCGGCGTCGCCACCCTCGCCGCCGGCGGCGTCGGAACCTTCGTGGAACTCGGCCCCGACGGCGCCCTGACCGTGCTGGCCCGGGAGTGCCTGCCCGACATGGAACCGGCGGCCTTCGTGCCGCTCGCCCGCCGGGACCAGCCGGAGGCGACCACGCTGCTCGCCGCGCTGGCCGCGGTCGACCTGCGCGGTGCCGGAGTCGACTGGGCGGCTCCCTTCGACGGCAGCGACGCCGCGCGCGTCGAACTGCCCACCTACGCCTTCGACCGCGAGCGCTTCTGGCCGGACCCGCCCACCGTGGATCTCGTCCCGCCCGCCGCGACCGGCGAAGACGAGGAGTTCTGGGCGGCCGTGGCGCAGGGACGACCCGCCGAGCTGGCCGCCGCGCTCGGCCTGCCCGCCGACCGGCAGGACGCGCTCGCCGACTTGCTGCCCGCCCTCGCCTCCTACCGGGACCGGCGGCGTCGCGGATCGGAACTGGACGGGCTGCGCTACCGCGCCGACTGGGAACGCGTCGACCTGTCAGCCCCTACCACGCCGGCCGGTCGATGCCTGCTGGTGGCCGGGGCAGGCACCGACGCCACCGCGGTGCTCACCGTGCTGCGCGCCGAGGGCCTGGACCCGACGCTGGTCACCGTGGGCGACGACCTGGACGCCGTGGCCCGGGCCCTGCTCGCCGACGGCACCTGGTCGGTCGTGGTCTCGCTGCTGGCGGCGGAGGAACGGGCGGCCGGCACGGGGACCGGCGCGCTCGCCGGGACAGCCGCGCTCGTGCGGGCCCTCGCCGCTGCGGGGAACGGTACGCCGATGTGGACCGTGACCCGGGGCGCGGTGGCCGTCGACGCGCACGACGCCGCTCCCGGCGTGGCCGGGGCGTACGTCTGGGGGCTGGGCCGGGTGCTGGCGCTGGAGCAGCCGCGCTCGTGGGGCGGGCTGGTCGACCTGCCGGCGGAGCCGGACGACGTCGCGCTCGCCGCGCTCGCCCGGGTCGTCGCGTCCGGCGGCGACGAGGACCAGGTGGCGGTACGCACCGGCGGGGTGTACGCCCGGCGGCTCCACCGGGCCCCGGCCGGCGCCACCGATACGGACTGGCGGCCCCGCGGCGCGGTCCTGGTGCACGGTTCCGCGCAGGTGCGTACCCCACACCTGCTGCGCTGGCTCGCCGAGCGGGGCGCGTCGCACCTCGTCCTCGTGGGGCCGGTGGCGGACGCCGACCCGCTCGGCCCGGACGTCACCGTCACCGCCGTCGACGACCTGGACGGGCTGCCCGAGGCGCTTGACCGGCTGGCCGCCACCGGCAGCGAGATCCGTACCGTCCTGCACGTCGCCGACTCCGACGGGGCCGGCGACCCGGTGGCGGTGCTGGATCCGCACGACCTGGCCGACGCCGTGGCCGCCCGTACCACCGCGGTGGAACTGCTCGGGCGGGCCTGCGCCGGCCTACCGATCGACGAGTTCGTCGTCTTCACCTCGACGGCCGCCGTCTGGGGCAGCGGGGGAGCGGCGGTCGCCGCCGCCGTGGGCGCCGGGCTGGAGACGCTGGCCGCCGGCTGGCGTGCCGCTGGCCGCCCGGCCACCGTCGTCGCGTGGGTGCCCTGGGCGGACGAGGTCACCGATGCGGCGCAGCTGCGCCGCCGGGGGGTCCGGCCGCTGCCCGCCGACGTGGCCCTGGCCGCGCTGGGGCAGGCCCTGGTCCGTGGCGACGACGAACTGGCCGTCGCCGACCTCGACTGGCCCGCGTTCGTGCCGGCCTTCACCGCCGTACGGCCCAGCGCGCTGCTGCGCGGCGTGCCCGAGGCGACGGCCGGTGCCGAGCCGGAGGCCGGCGATGCCGCGGCGACCGATCCCGCTCGCGCGCTGCGCGAGCGGCTGGCCGGCGTCCCGGCCGGCGACCGGCACCGGATCCTGCTGGACCTGGTCCGGGCGCGGGTGGCCACCGTCCTCGGGCACGCCTCGCCCAACGCGGTCGAGGCCGACCGGGACTTCCTGGAACTCGGCTTCGACTCGCTGACCGCACTGGAGCTGCGCGACGCGCTGCGCCAGGAGACCGGGGCGGAGCTGTCGACGACCCTGCTCTTCGACCACCCCACGCCTACGGCGCTGGCCGTTCACCTGATCGGCCAGCTCCTCGGCGCGGAGGCGGCCGGGGACGGCGCGGACGACGCCGGGGGATCTGCCGGGAATGGTGCTGGCGGCGGACTGCTCGGCGGGTTGTTCAACCAGCCGAAGGCGCGCGAGGACCCGGCCGGGTATGCCGAACTGCTGGTCAAGCTCGCCCAGTTCCGCCCCAGCTTCCGCGAGCCGGCGGAGCTCACCCGCCCGGCCGGCATCCTCCGGCTGGCCGAGGGCGGCGCCCGGGCGCAGTTGGTGTGCTGCTGCACGATGTCGTTGCTGTCCGGCGCGCACGAGTACGCCCGGCTGGCCGCCGGCTTCCGGGGCGTACGTGACGTGTGGGCCCTGCCCAACCCCGGGTTCGGCGCGGGCGAGGAGCTTCCCGCCGACCTCGACGCGCTGCTGCGGGTGCACGCCGACACGGTTCTGCGTACCGTCGGCGCCGGCCCGTTCGTGCTGGCCGGTCACTCCGGTGGTGCGATGGTGGCCAACCTGCTCGCCGGGGAGCTGGAACGCCAGGGCCGCCCGCCGGACGCGGTAGTACTCATGGACACCTACCCGGCCGACAGCGAGGTGCTCGGCGGGTGGGTGCCGCAGCTTCTCGACGGGATGATCGACCGGGACACCGCGTACACGCCGATGGACGACTGGCGGACGACGGCGTGGGCGGGCTACCTGCCGCTGTTCCTGGACTGGCAGCCGACCGAGACGGCGGCGGCGACCCTGCTGGTGCGGGCCACCGAGCCGCTGGGGGAGTGGGACGGCGAACCGGACGGCTGGCGGTCGCGCTGGCCCTACCCGCACGAGGCCGTCGACGCGGCCGGCGACCACTTCAGCATGGTCGCCGACCGGGGTCCGGAACTCGCCGGCACGGTCCAGCGCTGGCTGGTCGCGCGGGGCCTGTGACCGGTTCCGCCCCTGGCGTGCCCCTAGCGCCCCCTATCGGCGCACATACATCTATCGGACCGACGTTCCAGGACGGAGCATGACGACGTGGACGAGGCAGTGGTGGTCACAGAGCTGGTCAAGCGGTACCAGCCCAACATGCCACCGGCGGTGGACGGGCTGAGTTTCTCCGTCGCCGCCGGTGAGGTCTTCGGCCTGCTCGGGCCGAACGGTGCGGGCAAGACGACGACGATCGGGGTGCTGACCACACGGGTGCGGGCCACCTCGGGCCGGGCCCAGGTGTGCGGCGCCGACGTGATCGGCTCGCCCGCCGTCGCCCGGCAGTTGCTGGCGGTCGTACCGCAGCGGGTGAACCTGGACCGGGCGCTGACCGTCCGGCAGAACCTGCTGTTCCACGCGGCCTACCACCGGGTGCCCCGGGCGCAGCGCATCCGGCGGGCGGACGAGTTGCTGGACCAGATGGGGCTCAAGGACTTCGCGAACCACCGCACCGACTTCCTGTCCGGCGGCCTCGCCCAGCGCACGATGATCGCCCGCGCGCTGATGCACTCGCCCCGGGTGCTCTTCCTCGACGAGCCGTCCGCGGGCCTCGACCCGCAGTCCCGGCTCTTCGTGCACGACCGGGTCGCCGAGCTGAAGCGGGCCGGGGTGACCGTGGTGGTCACCACGCACGACATGGACGAGGCGGAGAAGCTCTGCGACCGGGTCGGCATCGTCGACCACGGCAAGCTGCTCACCCTGGACACCCCGTCCGCGCTGACCCGTACGCTGCCGGGCAGCAGCACCCTGACCCTCGTGGTGACCCCCGGCGCCCCCGCCGAGGAGGTGCGGGCCGCGCTCGATGCGATCCCCGACGTGGAGCAGGTGGAACACTTCAAGATGACCGCCAAGGTGCCCGCCGCCGCGCCGGCGTTTCCCGGCATGCCGGCGATGCCGATGCCCGCCCCGGTCCCGGACGCGCCCGCCGACTCGGACGCCCCCCTGTCCTTCCGGGTCTACACCAGCGGCCAGCCGGCCAACGCCATCCCGATGGCGATGAAGATCCTCGCCGACCTGGGCTGCGAGGTCCGTGACCTGAACATCGGCCAGCCCAGCCTGGAAGATGTCTTCATCCACCTGACCGGAAGGGAACTTCGGTGAGCGTCGCCGCCCCCGCCCCCCCGTCCGCGCCGTCGCCGGCCTCGTCGCCGCCGCCGGTGCGCGCGCTGGACCAGTTCGCCACGTTTCGGGCGGTGCTCTCGCGGGACCTGTTCGTCACCGGCCGGGAGCTGGTCGGCTTCCTGCTCCAGGTCTTCATCCAGCCGCTGTTCATGCTGCTGATCTTCGGCAAGGTGCTCAGCGACCTGGGCTACGCCAGTGACGACTTCTCCAACGTGCTGCTGCCCGGCGTCATCGCGCTGAACGCCTTCCTGATCGGCCTGGAGAACACCGCGCTGCCGATGATGATGGACTTCTCCTTCACCCGGGAGATCGAGGACCGCCTCCTGTCGCCCATGGCGATTCCGCTGGTGGCCCTGGAGAAGATCGTCTTCGGCGGCATCCGCGGTCTGATCGCCGGCGTGGTGCTGATCCCGGTCGGCATGCTCATGCTCGGTGTCACCTGGCCCTGGGCGGTGGTGCTCAAGGTGGTCGGGGTGTTGGCGATCGGCGCGCTGGTCGGCGCGGCGGTCGGTCTCGCCTTCGGCACCCTGGTGCCCACGCAGCACATCCAGATCATGTTCACAGTGGTGATGACCCCGATCATGTTCACCGGTGCCACCCAGTTCCCGCTGCTCGGCCTGGACTCGCTGCGCTGGTATCAGGTGATCTGTTCGCTGAACCCGCTGACCTACATCAGCGAGGCGACCCGGTCGCTCGTCGGCCCGCCGGGGGTCGAGTCGCTGCCGCTCTGGCTGTGCATGTGTGTCCTCACCGGGGTCTTCGTGGCGTTCTCGGCGATCGGCATGCGTGGCTTCATGCGCCGCGCCATGGACTGACCGGCCCGGGATGCGTCCGCCGAGGGCCCGAACCGCTTCTGCGGTTCGGGCCCTCGCTGCGTCGTCGCCGGTCGCGGTGGGTGTCGCAGGGGGCGGTTCCACCGCGCCCCTGCGACAGCCGTCAGGACGTGGCGCTCTGTGTCTCGTCGGCCAGTGTCTCGGCGTACATGACGAGCCGGGACGGAAGGTCGGTCCGGCGCTTCACGTCGAGCTTGCGGTAGACCCGGGTCAGGTGCTGCTCGACAGTGCTCACCGTGATGAAGAGCCGGCTGGAGATCTGGCGGTTGGTGTGGCCCTGTGCGGCCAGCGCGGCGACGCGCCGCTCGGCGTCACTCAGCCCGTCGTCCGGTTCCTGGAGCTCGGCGGCGGCCGGGTACGCCGGCAGTCCGCTGCCCGGCTCCCGGCGGATCAGCCGCTGAGCCAGCACCGACGCCCCGCAGTCCTGCGCGAGCTGGTAGGCGCGGCGGACGAGCAGCCGGGCGCGGGCGGAGTCTCCGGCGCGCTGGAGTGTCTGACCGGTGTCGCCGAGGGCGCGGACGAGCTCCAACCGGTCGCCGCTGGACTGGAGCAGGTTGACCGCCTCGGAGAGCAGCTTGCGCCGGTGGTCCTGGGCGGCGGTGGTGGCGAGCAGGCGCAGCGTACGGCCCCGGGTCCGGTCGTCGACCCCGTGCGGCACCCGCAACTGCTCCTGCAGGAGCTGCATCGCCTGCGTCTTGTTGCCGACGCTGAGCTGCACCCGGGCCAGCTCCAGCCGCCACGGCACCAGTCCGGCCGCGTCGATCCCCCACGTACGCATCAGCTCGCCGCAGCGCCGCAGGTCGGTGGTGGCGGCGTGCGGCCGGCGTACGGCCAGGTGGTGCCGGCCGCGCGCGGCCAGGTAGTGCAGGCCCAACGGGGTGCGGAACATGCCGGGCGGGGTCGGGTGGGCCAGCCACCGGTCGGCCTCGGCGAACCGGCCCGACTCCGTCGCGGACGCGATCAGGGTGGACAGCGGTCCGGCGATCGCCACACCCCAGGCGGGGGCGGGCATGTCTTCCAGGGCCGCACGGGCGTGGTGCTCGGCACCGGGCAGATCGCCGACGCGCAGGGCCGCCTCCGCCCGGATCGCCCGGATCACGGCCCGCCAGCCCGGCGCGTGCTGAGCCACCGGCCGGTCGAGCAGCACGTCGCCCCAGACCGCGGCCCGGTCCGACCGGCCGGCCCAGAGCAGCGCCAGCAGGGGCGCGGTCAGCAGGCCGAGGGCGCCGTCGTCCGTGTGGTGGCGCTGCAGGATCTGCTCGGCGGTCGTCACCGTGTCGTTGTCGGCGGTCGGCGTCAGCGCGGCGCCGAGCACCGTGACCGCCTGCAGGAGCGGGCTGACGGTGGTCGGGGCGCCGGCCGCG
Organism: Micromonospora sp. RV43; assembly: GCF_001029515.1. Taxonomy (NCBI): domain Bacteria; kingdom Bacillati; phylum Actinomycetota; class Actinomycetes; order Micromonosporales; family Micromonosporaceae; genus Micromonospora; species Micromonospora sp. RV43. The sequence goes on from NZ_LEKG01000005.1 coordinate 54,593, forward strand.
CGGCTCCAGGTGGCCGGGGTCTGCCGCACGCTCGCCAGGTGGTCCGGGTGGGAGAGGGAGATCAGAAGCTGCATGATCCGCAGGCGGCCGGGCGGGGCGGCCGGGCCCTGCTCCTCGTCCGCCGAGAAGCCGCTGACGGCCTCGGCAGCCTCATCGATGCGGCCCTGCCAGAGCAGGTACGGCACGGCGGAGAGGCTCGCATCGGTGGACCAGCCGGCGGCCCGCGCCGTCTGCACCAGCTCCGTCAGCTGCCCGTTCACCGTCAACGGGTTGATCTGCCAGCGGGCATTCACCAGCATCTCGGTGGTGGCGGTGCGTTGCCGCTCGTCCACCGGCGCGCGGGCGAGCAGCCGCAGGCAGGCTGCCGCCACGTCGGGCCGGCCCGACGAGAGCGCGTGACCGGCGGCGTCCTGGAGCACCGGCACCCTCCAGCCGGTCACCGCCGCACCGGCGGCAACGAGGTGCTCGGCGACCACGCTCGCCTCGGCGCCGCGGTCGTGCAGCACCTCGGCGGCCCGCTGGTGCAGGCTGCGCCGCTCGTCGGCCGACATGTCAGCCAGGATCGAGCGCAGGATGCGCGAGTGGCGTAGCTGGTCGCACTCCATCAGGCCCGAGGTACGCAACACCCGTACCGCCGGGACCGTGGTCGCGGGCATCACGTCGAGGAGGTGGCCGAGCAGTTCGGTCGACGCGGGCCGGTCGAGCACGGCGAGCGCCTGGGCCACCCGGCGTACCCCGGGCTCGTGGCGGTAGAGGCACCCGAGCACGGCCTGGTCGAACGCGTCACCGACGGACGGAACGTCGTGGTCGCTGCCCTCGCCACCGGCCCGTTCGTCGAGCAGCGCCCGGGTGAGCAGCGGATTGCCTCCGGTCATCCGTACGTAGTGTTCCGCGGTCGCGCGGGTGTCGGCGTCGTCGACGGCGCCCTCGACCAGCCGGGCGACGGCGTCGACGGTCAGCGGTGGCAGGCCGATCCGGGAGAAGTGCGGCTGGCTGAGCAGCTCGGCGCGGAACAGCGGGTGCGGCGGGCGCAGCGTCGACGCCTCCGCGAACACGACCATGATCCGGGCGTGGCGCAGCCGCCGGGTCACGTAGAGAAGGCAGTGCAGCGAGGCCGGGTCTGCGTGGTGCACGTCGTCGACGAGGAGGACCAGGGGCCCGTTGGCAGTCAGGTCGATCAGGGTGGTGAAGAGGCCGTGCAGCAGGGGTGCCCAGGCCCGGTCTCCGTCGGACGCCTCGCCGCCGACTTCGGGCAACGGCACCGCGGAGGTGGCGTCGCGCAGCAGCTTCTCGACGTGGGCGGCGGTCTCCGGGGCGAGTCGTGCACTGTGGAACAGCTGCCCGACGACTCCCAGGTGGAGACCGCGCTCCGCCCGCGAGCCGGTCGCGCTCATCACCTGCCCGCGGGAGCCGGCCGTCCACTCGCCGAACGACTCCAGCAGGCTGGTCTTGCCGCTGCCCACGGCACCGGTGACCAGCGCGACGTGTCCGCGCTGCTGCTCCTCGCACGCGTGGAACACGCGCCGCAGACGGGTGATCTGTTCCTCTTGCTGAACCAACACCTGCGCGTAAGCCCTCCTTGTACGCGGCGCGGGCCTGGAAACGCCGGTGCGGCCCGACACCGCCACCCCTGCCGGAGACAGCCGCCCCTCCGCCCGCGTCTCGACGGGTAGGGGTGGAGCGCGCCGGGCGGCCACGCCGGGTGGACCTGAAATCCTTCGTCGGACCGGTCTTCTTGCCGTACGGTCCGCGTGTCGAGGCGAGTCTGGCACCGGCATGATGGTGCGACAACGGGCGTGAGACCCCATCGTTTCGCACCCAAACCTGCGGCCCCAGAAGGCATTTAGGGGTTGCGCGACTCGGGGTGAGGGGTGTTGGAGCCGATCGGCCCGGGGAAGGCGACACGCCGGTGAGCGGCCGGTGTCGGGGCGTACGGCTTGATGGTGCCACACCGCGACTCCCGGCGCACGCCTGGTGGTACCCACAGTGGTGGTGAGCAGACTCTTCGCGACGGCCGGCGAGGGCGACGGTCGCGTGACACCCGGTGGCTGTTCCGTGCGGAAGCCCGACCGGGATCAGCGCGGCCGAGGGCCGGACGGACGGCCGCCCGGGGGGTCCGTGCCCCGCGTCAGCGGATCCAGCACCGTCGTACCGGGGCGGTCGAACCGCAGCCGTCCGGCGAGTTCGCCGCGCGAGTTGACGTCCAGCTTCCGGTAGATGCGCGTCATTCGCTGTTCGATCGCGCTGACCGTCAGGAAGAGCTTCTCGGCGATCTCACGATTGGTGTGACCCTGGGCGGCCAGGGTGGCCATCCTGGATTCGGTGTCCGTCAGGCCCTGGACCACGACCGCCGCACCCGCCCGGCCGCCGGTGGCACCGTCTCTGGTGGACAGGGCGCTGGGCCACAACGTCGGGATGCCGCACTCCTCCGCGAGAGCCCGGGCCGACCGGGTCGCGGCGCGGGCCTGCCGCCGGTCGCCGGCCTGCTCGTAGGCATGACCGAGGTCGGCAAGGTTGTGCGCCAGTTCCATCCGGTCGCCGCACTGCCGCAGCAGCCGTACGGCGCTGCGCAGGTGCGGGATCCGTTCCTGTCCCTCCTCGGTCGCGGCCAGAACCCGCAGGGCCGCGGCCCGGTACCGGACATGGACGGGCCGCAGCCGGGCCAACTCGTCGCGCACCAGCTTGCGCGCCTGCTGACGGCGGCCCATCCGGAGCAGCGCCCGAGCCGATTCGGTGCGCCACGGCACCAGGCCCGAGAAGTCCAGCCGCCACCGCTGCATCAGCTGCCCGCAGAGCTGGAAGTCGGCCAGCGCGGCCTCGGGGTTTCCCGCGGCGAGGGCGTGCGTCCCGCGGGCGTGCAGGTAGTGCAGCCCGAGCGGGGTCTCGAAGATCGCCGGCGGCACCGGCACCTGAAGGCAGGCGGCCGCCGTGTCGAGCTGGTCCATGAAGGTCAGGGCCCGTATCCGGACGGCGAGAGGTATCCCGATCACCACCCCCCAGCCTTTCGGCGAGAGCTGCCCCAGTGCCTCGTCGGCCAGCTTGCCGGCGCGGGGGAGGTCGCCGAGCCGGCCGGCGACGGCGGCCCGCAGGGCGGTGAGCGTAGCCGAGGGGGTGGGGTGGTGTGGGGTGGCGAGGTGGCGGTCCAGCCGGTCGCACCAGTCGTCGGCCAGGTCGAGCCGGTCGGCGTAGATCATGGCGATGAGGGCGCAGATGACCCTCCACATGTGCGGTTCGTCGTCCGGCCCGGTGGTCGACAGTGTCCGCTCGGCCGCCTCGACCACGCCCGCGTCACCCCGGGCCAGCACGCCGGACAGCAGGATGACTCCGCTGAGCCCGTGCTTGACCCGGGCCAGCGTGAGCGGATCCCGCGCCGCCACGGCGGGCGCGGGCCGGTCGACCATGACCCCGGGATAGAGCGTCGAGATCCAGCCGGTGATGATGAGCAGCTCGGCCACGGACTGCGGATCGGCGGGATCCGACCGCTCGCTCAGGTGCCTGACCAGGTCGACGGCCTTGTCGATCTCACCGTGCCAGAGGAGGTACTGGATGGGACCGGCGGCCTGTTGGCTGCCGAGGTGCCCGGCCCGGATGGCGGTGGCGACGCTGACCAGGTGGGGGATCGTGGCCTGCGGGTCGAGTCGCCACTCGGCGCGCGCCAGCGCGGAGCGGATCCGCGCCCGCAGACACTCGCCGACGCCACTGCGGTGCGCCCGGCGCAGGTACCGCAGGGCGGTCTCCACCTCGCCGTCGAGCAGCGCCTGCTCGCCGGCGTCCAGCAGGGTCTGCGCCATCCAGGGTTCGGCCAGCTCGCCGATGTCCACCAGGTGCGGCGCGATCCGGGCCGGGGGCGCGCCGTCGTCGTGCAGCAGGCGGGCTGCTCCCAGATGCAGCCGTACGCGTTCCTCGGCGGTCATCCCGTCGATCACGGCCTGGGTCACCGCCGGATGGCGCAACCCCTGTTCGTCGATCAGCCCCGCGCTGGTCGACTTGTCGACAGCGCCCAGCGCGGGGTGCAACCGGGCGTCGACGAGATGCGGCAGCAGGCTGCCGTGCAGCGGCTCGCCGGTCACGGCGAGCACCCGGGCGGCGTTGAGCACCAGGCGGTCGCAGCGGTACAGGCAGCTCAGCACGGCCTCCCGGAACGACTCGCCGACCGCCGGGGCGTCGGCGGACCGTGGCGCGGCTGCCTGGTCATCGGCGAGCGCATGCACCAGGAGCGGATTCCCGCCGCTGATCCGGTGGCTCTCCTCGGCGATGCTGCGGGCGAGCGGGATGTCGAGCCGCTGGGCGAGCAGCTGGAACGTCCCCTCGGCGGTGAGCAGCGGCAGGCGGATGCGGTGCAGCTTCGCCGGTTGCAGCATCTCGGCGTGCACGTCCGCCTGCCACGGCCGGGTGCGTGGCGCCTCCGTCAGGACCATCAGCACGGGCAGGCCGGAGAGCCGCCGGGCCACGTAATCGAGACAGCGCAGCGACGGCACGTCCGCGTGGTGGATGTCGTCCACCACGATGACCAGCGGCCCCCGCGAGGTCAGTTCGAGCAGGGCACGCCCGATGGCGGCGGTGAGCCGGGCGTTCTCCGCGTCCGCCGGATCGGCGTCGCTCCATGCGAGGGCGCCCGCGTCCAGCAGCCGGGCGAGGCGGGCCCGGATGTCGGGGGCGTCCGCGGCGCACGACGGCACCGCGCGGACGAGCTGCCGGACGACCTCCAGCGGTACGCTGCGCTCCGCGCGGGAGGCGCTCGCGCCGATGACCCGTGCTCCGGCGTCGCAGGCGCGCCGGGCGAAGGTCTGTGAGAGCGCGGTCTTGCCGGAGCCGACCGGGCCGGTCAGCACGGTCACCGGCCGGTCGGTCGGCGAGGTGCCGCCGCGGAGCAGGTCTGCGAGTCGGCGCTCCAGCAGGCCGAGCTGGCTTGAACGCTCGGTCAGCTCCATCACCGCCCCCTCCGGGGGAGGGCCGCGTGCCCGGTGCGGCCCGACAGCTCGACCAAATTGGAGACCGGCAATTCTTGACCCATTCCATTATCGGCAAGTATCGACGGGTGTCGAGCTTTGCCGGTGCGCCATCGACCGACTTGACCGGTTGGCTGCTGCGAGCCGTGTTCCCGTGTGCGTCGGCGATAATTCCCCAGCTCTCGCGGGGTCGACACTTCCTATCGACCTCCTTGATGGTGGGAGTATGGCAGTTGGGCAATTGGGCGGCAAGCCGAGTTGTGTAAAGGATGAGCAAACATGGGTTACTTGTCTCGGGTGACCCGGACCGGGGGTGGCGACGGAAAGTCGCCGGCTGGTCCCGTACCGTGACAGAGCGCTCCCATGAGCCGATGGTTCCGCTTATTCGGCCCGCCTGCTGATTGGCGAATGGGCTTTTCCGTGCTAATCCGGCGTCCGGGCGTTGCCGGTCGCTCTCGCCGAGAGGTTCGAAGCCGCCGCGGTTGCGGCGTGCGGAGGCGTCGAGCTGGGCGTCATCGTCGTTGAACTCGGCGTTCGTGACCCCGCCCGTGCCGATCCCGGCGCGGGCGGGCCTGGTGCCGGCAGCTGGTGTGGAGGTGTCGTCCGCCCCCGGGGTGGGGCTGCGGGGTCTGGTCGGGCCTCCGGCAATTGCCGGAGGCGCTCGATTGTTGCGATGTAAGGCATCGATGCCGGAACTGCGATCGATGCCTGTCCGATCCTGCCGGCGGTCGAGGCTTGGTGTGCGTCGGCGGGCCACGATTCGGACGTTTGGGAGATTCTGCGATTATGTATGAAAAGGAATTATGCGTCCGAGTGTCCTGTTGGTTGCGGAGGTCTGCGGTCCCATTCGGCCTGAAGGCTGATCTCATGCGGGACGCGTCAATGCGATAAAGTCGTGACGGCGAGCTGTCGGGCATTGAGAAAGACGTTTTCCGATCGGTTTTCGCTCGCTGAAGACAAATGCGGTCTCTGTATTGTTCGCCGAGCCGGAGTGAGCGCTCGGGCCGGCCGTTGTGTCCGGACGGCCGGGATCCGGTCCTAGCTGGCCAGTAGGCCCGGACAGGGGGATTCGGACTCGGCGGCTAGGGGTTGTGCCCGACGATAGCCCGGCCCTAATTTCGGGGCACCCGGTCTCCACCGTCTGGATAGCCGGACATGGGGCCGTGCAGGCCCGAGACCTGAAGGGTTCTGTGGCCGTCGTGATGTCCCAGCTGCCGCCGCGACTCGTTGCGGCCCCGCGCAGGGGATAGCGGAGATGACACTGCTGCCGGTGCTGCGTGGATTCGGTGCGGATCGGGCCGACGCGGTCACGGTGGCCGGAAAAGCCCTCTCCAGCGAGGCCCTGCTGGGCTGCGTCACCGCCGTCGCTGATCGGATCAGGGGCGCGACCGCGGTCGCGGTCGACGGCACACCGACGCTGGAAGCGGTGGTCGGAATGCTCGGCGCCCTCCTCGCCGGGGCGCCGCTCGTACCGCTGCCTCCCGGCGCCGACGAACGCGAACGCCGCCGCATCCTGCGGCAGTCCGGAGCGACGGTGATCCTCGGCCGTGCCCCGTCCGGGGCCGACGGCCTGTCCACGATCCCGGTCGACCTGCGAGAACACGCCTCGACGCGGCACCCCGAGCCCGCCCCGGGCAGCGACGCCGTCATCCTCTACACCGGTGGCGCATCAGGGCCGCCACGAGGGGTGCGCATCTCGCGCCGCGCCATCGCCGCCGACCTCGACCTTCTGGCCCGTGCGTGGCACTGGAGCGAGGAGGACGTGGTCGTCCAGGGCACCCCGCTGTTCCGGGCGTACGGTCTGGTCGTCGGCCTGCTCGGCGCACTGCGGGCCGGAAGCCGTTTCGTCCACCTCGATGACGCCGGCACCGCCGGGCCGGTCGGCTCCATGCACCTGGCGTCGCCCGACCAGTGGGCGAGGATAGCGCTGGACGGCCACCGGGCCCGGCCGCTGTCCGCGGCGCGGATCCTCGTTTCCGCGGACGGTCCGCTGGCCCGCGCCGTGGCCGAGCGGCTCCGACTGCTCACCTCGCACCGGCCGGTGCAGGCCTACGGCACCACCGAGACGCTCGTCGCGCTGACCGGGCGGGCCGGCGACCGTACGGTTCCGGGCGCTGTCGGCACCCCCCTGCCCGGCGTCGAGACGCGCGTGCTGGACCGCGAGGACCGGCCGGTGCCGGCCGACGGCCAGTCGGCGGGCGAGCTGAGCGTCTGCGGGCCGACGCTGTTCAGCGGGTACGTCGGCGGGCGGAGCCTCGCCGCCGGTCGCTGGCACGCCACCGGGGACCTGGCCAGCGTGGCCCCCGACGGCACGTACCGGATCATCGGGCGGTGCGGGCTCGACGTGGTGCACAGCCGGGGCCGGCGGATGCCCACCGGGCAGATCGAGGAGGCGTTGCTGAGCCACCCCGGCGTGCGCGACGCCGCCGTCGTCGGCACGCCGCACCACGCGCTCGGCGAGCAGGTCACCGCCTACGTCGTCGCCGAGGGGGTGACCGCGCAGGTGCTCATCGACCACGTCGGCCGGTACCTCTCGGCGGGCCAGCGCCCCCGGCGGGTGCACTTCGTCGACGAGCTGCCGCGCAGCGCCTTCGGGCGGATCAGGAAGTCCCTGCTGATCGCCCGCGGCTGAGCCGGCCGGACAGCGGGCGGCGGTGACCCGCCCCCGCCACGGTCAGCCCTCCACCCAGCCGTGCCGCCGGGCCAGCTCCAGCATCCTCGCACGTACCGCCACGATCTGCGCTCCGGTCAGGTCCGACACGGAGGTCACCAGCGCCTCGGTGGTCTCCGCGGAGAAGGCCCGCTCGGAGAGGACGTCGCACAGACCCTCGTCGTCCTCCGCGCCGCCCGTGGCCTGCCCGCTGTCCCTGCTGCGCCCGCCGCCGACCGTGACGCCGGCCCGGGCGGACAGCCCGGCACCGGCCGCCGGGACGCGATCCGCACCCGGGGCGACGCCGGACACCCGCACCAGCACGGCCTTGGGCCCGCGCTCGGTCTCCACCGCGTCGTACTCGACCGGGACGCCGGGCGTCAGTGCCCACTTGTCGCCGTCGAGCATGTTCGCGTGCACGAACACGTCGTCGCTGCCGTCGTCCGGGGCGATGAACCCGTAGCCCCGCACCTCGTCGAACCGCACCACTTTGCCAGTAAGCATCGCCATTCCCGCGTCCATCCGCCCCAAATCCAGGTGCCCCGCCCGCAGGACCGGGACGGCGCTCAGAGTGGCACCTGTCCCGTGCAGGCCGGCACCCGTACCCGACCCCTATGGTGCACCTATCGCCGAGGCCCGCCGCGGCGAGGGGTGCCGCAGCGCCTACCATCGGCCAACGTGATCGAGCAGATCCTGCCCCCCACCGTGGCGGTGTCCGAGTCCTTCACCGATCCCGCCGGCGTGACCCTGTTCCCCGAGGAGGAGGCGCTGGTGGCACGGTCGGTGGAGAAGCGACGCCGGGAGTTCACCACAGTGCGGCACTGCGCCCGGCTGGCCCTCGGCGAGCTGGGCCTCGCCCCGGCGCCGATCGTCTCCGGCGCACGCGGTGCCCCGCTCTGGCCGGATGGCGTGGTCGGCAGTATGACGCACTGCGATGGCTACCGGGCGGCGGTCGTCGGCCGTACGGCGGCGTTCGCCAGCCTCGGGGTGGACGCCGAGCCGCACGCCCCGCTGCCCGACGGGGTGCTTGGAGCGATCGCCCTGCCGGCCGAACGGTCGCGCACCGTCACGCTGGGCGCGGTCCGCCCCGCCGTCTGCTGGGACCGCCTGTTGTTCAGCGCCAAGGAGGCGGTGTACAAGGCGTGGTTCCCGCTCACCGGCCAGTGGCTGGACTTCTCCGAGGCGGACATCGTGTTCGACCCGGCCGGCACGTTCGAGGCCCGGCTGCTGGTGCCCGGTCCGGTGTTCGGCGGGGCCGAGGTGCGGGCGTTCGCGGGCAGGTTCCTGGTCGAGCGGGGGCTGGTGGTCACCGCGATCAGCATCCCGGCGGTCGCGTCCTAACCGTCTGCGCTGAGCCGCGTCTTCTGCACCTTGCCCAGGGCGTTGCGGGGCAGGGCGTCGACAAGGCGCACCTCGCGTGGTCGCTTGTGCGCCGAAAGGTGCCGGGCCACGAAGTCGATCAGCTCGGCCTCGCCCACCCCGTCGCCCACCACGTACGCGGTGACCTGCTGACCGAGGTCGGGGTGCGGGGTGCCCACCACGGCTGCCTCACGGACCCCCGGGTGCGTCAGCAGGGCGTCCTCCACCTCGCCGGCGCCGATCCGGTAGCCACCGCTCTTGATCAGGTCGGTCGACGCCCGGCCGACGATCCGGTGCCAGCCGTCCGGGTCGACGGTGGCGACGTCCCCGGTGCGGAACCAACCGTCCGGGGTACGGCTCGCCGCGTCGGCGTCCGGACGGTTGAGGTAGCCGTCGAACAGCGTGGGGCCGGTGACCTGAAGCTCGCCCATCGTCGCCCCGTCGGCCGGGAGCGGGGTGCCGTCGTCGCCGACCAGCCGCGTACGGACCCCGGGCAGCGCCAGCCCGACGGTGCCGGGCCGGCGTGGGCCGTCCGTCCGGGCGCTCACAGTGATCAGGGTCTCGGTCATCCCGTACCGCTCGACGACCCGGTGACCGGTGAGGGTGGCGAGGTCGGCGAAGACCGCCGCCGGCAGCGCCGCGCTGCCCGAGACCAGCAGCCGCGCCGGACGCAGCGCCCGGGCCGCGTCCGGGTCGGCGGCGATTCGGGACCACACCGTCGGCACCCCGAAGTACATGGTGCCGTCGGCGGCGGCGTACCGGTCGGGGCGGGGGCGGCCCACGTGGTGCAGCCGGCTGCCCAGCCGCAGTGGTCCGAGCACGCCGAGCACCAGCCCGTGCACGTGGAACAGCGGCAGGCCGTGCACCAGCAGGTCGTCCGGCGTCCATGTCCAGGCGTCGGCCAGCCCGTCGAGGCAGGCGGCGATCGCGCGGCGGGAGATCACGGCGCCCTTCGGGGCGCCGGTGGTGCCGCTGGTGTAGAGGATCATCGCGGTGCAGGCCGGATCCGGCTCGGGGTGGACGGTGTCCGACCGGCGGGTCAGGTCGACGGGTACGACGGGCCGGCCGGTGTCACCGACGGTGCGTTCCGCGCCGGCCGGGGCCAGCAGCGCCGTCGCGCCCGAGTCGCGCAGGATGTGATCGCGCTCCATCGGCCCGGCGTCCGGCGGGATCGGCACGACCGCCGCCCCGGCCGTCAGCGCGCCCACCACGCCGACCACGGTCTCCAGGGTGGCGGTGGCCTCGATCGCCACCCGGTCGACGCCGCGCAGCTCGTCGGCCACCGCCGTGGCAAGGCGGCGAAGCTCCACCCAGGACACCGCCCGGCCGTCGACCCGGATCGCGTCCGGGTGCTCGTCGGTGCCCTTCGTCAGCCAGCCCAGCAGCGGCATGGTGCGATCCTCTCAGCGGCCCGGTCCGAGCCCTGCCGGGGGCCGCGACGCCGGTAGGGTCGTGGGGTACCGCCGGATCCGGGTGGGCGAGTGCGCCGCGCCGGTGGGCCGGGAGAACGGTCCTGACCGTAGTCGGGGGTCTCCGCGGCCTGCCACCCCTACCGGCCGTGGCGGTCGTGCGGGCGGGGAGGTGACATCGGTGGTCGCGAGGGCGACGGCGGCACCCGACGGTGTCCGGGCGGTGGTGCTCGACCTCGACGGGGTGCTGGTCGACAGCCTCGCCGTGGCCAGAGAGGCGTTCGCCCTCGCCTACGCCGAGGTGGTCGGCGACGGCATGGCCCCGGTCGAGGAGTACTGCCGCCACCCGGGCCGGTACCTGCCGGAGGTGCTGGAGCTGATGGGTCTGCCAGCGGCGCTCGCCGAGCCGTTCGTGCGGGAGAGCAACCGCCTTGCACACCGGGTCAGCCCGGTCGTCGGCGCGGCGGAGCTGCTGCGCACCCTGCGTCGGCGGGGGATCGGGCTCGCCGTGGCCACCGGCCGCAGCGGCGTACGCGCCCGGGACCTGCTCGGCCGGCTCGACCTGTTGCCGCTCGTCGACCACGTGGTGGGCTCGGACGAGGTGCCCCGCCCGAAGCCCGCGCCCGACATCGTACGGCGGGCGCTGCACCTGCTCGGGGCCCGGCCGGCGGAGGCGCTGATGGTCGGCGACGCGCCCAGCGACCTGGCCAGCGCGCGGGCGGCCGGGGTGACGGCGGTGGCCGCCCTGTGGGGCGAGTCCGACGAGGAGACGCTGCGCACGGCCGGCCCGGACGTCGTTCTGACCCGGCTCGACGAGCTGCTGCCGCTGTGCCCGGCACGGCGGTGACGAGCCACACCGGATCCGTGGGCGAGAAGCCGTCCGGAGCCGCCGCCCGCCCGGACGGACGCCCGGACACCTGGCGTGACCGGGCGACACCCCTGTCGCCGGGCGGCACCCCTGTGGAGGATCGTTCCCCGACATCGAAACCCCCGATTCGTCACCCGATCAGTTGATCGGCGCATCGGTTGCGCGGATGATGTCGGGCGTCGGTCGGCCCGGGTCCGGCCCGTTCCCGCGAACCGACGCCGCGATCAGCCGAGGGGTCCGCCCTTTCCGACGGCAAACCGCACATGAAGGAGGACCACCCCAGATGCCGGTCATCGAGGTCGATCATCTGCAGAAGCGGTACGGCGAGAAGGTCGCGGTCGACGACGTTTCCTTCACCGTCGAGCAGGGCGAGATCTTCGGCGTCCTCGGCCCGAACGGCGCCGGCAAGACGACCACGGTGGAGTGCGTGCAGGGGTTGCGCCGTCCCGACGGCGGGACCGTCCGGGTGTTCGGGCTGGACCCGGTGCGCGACCGCACCGAGGTGCGCCAGCGCGTCGGCGCCCAGCTCCAGGAGAGCCAGCTGCCGGACAAGGTGCGGGTGCGGGAGGCGCTGGACCTGTACCGGTCCTTCTACCGCAACCGGGCCGACATCGACGAGCTGCTGACCGACCTAGGCCTGGCCGAGCAGCGCAACACCTACTTCCAGAAGCTCTCCGGCGGGCAGAAGCAGCGACTGTCGGTGGCCCTGGCGCTGGTGGGCAGGCCGGAGATCGCCATCCTCGACGAGCTGACCACGGGCCTCGACCCGCAGGGCCGCCGGGACACCTGGGATCTCGTCGAGCGGATTCGCGACCGCGGCGTCACCGTCGTGCTGGTCACCCACTTCATGGAGGAGGCGCAACGACTCTGTGACCGGATCGCGATCATCGACAAGGGGCGGGTGGTGGCCATCGACAGCCCCGCTGGCCTGCTCGCCCGCGTCGGCAGCGAGCACCGTGTGCACTTCCGCCCGGCGGAGCCGGTCGAGGACGCCCTGCTGCTCGCCTCGCCCGACGTGACCGGGGTCAGCCGCTACGGCGCGGAGGTGACGGTGACCGGCACGAAGGACGTGCTCCAGTCGGTCCTGTCAGTGCTCAACGGGCACGGAACAACCTACACGGACCTGCGGGTCGAGCAGCCCAGCCTCGACGACGCCTTCGTCGCCCTGACCGGCCGTGGCGGCCGGACCGCCGCGCAGTCCCCGACCGACGGGAGGTCGTCGTGAGCGCCCTGTCCAAGCTGATCGCCGTCGAGACGAAGCTGTTCCTCCGGGAGCCCGTGTCGTTGTTCTTCGTCTTCGCCCTGCCGATCGGCCTGATGCTCGTCTTCGGCCTGCCGCAGCGTGCCGGTACAGCCGCCGACACCGGGCAGCACGCCGAGCAGACGTTCCTGCCGTCGCTCGCGCTGGCTCTCACCATCGGCATGCTCGCGCTCTTCACCCTGCCGATGGCGCTGGGCATCTACCGGGAACGCCGGATCCTGCGCCGTCTGGCGACGACCCCGGTGCAGCCCGCGCTGCTGCTGGTCGCCCAGGTCGTGGTCAACCTCGTGATGGGCGTGCTCGGTGCGGTGGTCACCGCGATCGCCGTGCGGTTCCTGCTGGACCAGCCGGCGCCGGCCAACCTGCCCGGGTTCGTGCTGGCCTTCCTCCTCGGGGTCGCGTGTCTGTTCGCCGTCGGCCTGCTGATCGCGGCGCTGGCGCCGTCGGCCAGGGCGGCACAGTCGATCGGCCCCGCGCTGTTCTTCCCGCTGCTCTTCCTGGCCGGTGCCTGGTTGCCCCGCGACCGGATGCCGAGTGCCCTGGCCGTCGTCGCCGACTACTCGCCGCTCGGCGCGACGGTCGACACCATCGGCGCGGCGTGGGCGGGCGCCGACCCCGAACTGCCGCAGCTGATCGCCCTGGCCGTCACGGCCGCCGTCGCCTCCCTGGGGGCGACGCGCTTCTTCCGCTGGGAGTGAGCCCCGCCGCCCGACAGGGCTGGTCTGGGCATCGTCGCTGCCCAGGGCGTATCTAGGGGTGCGCTAAGGGTGCCGGTGAAATGTGATCTGCACTACGTTCGGTTCACCCGGCATCGGGTGTCGTTGGACCTGTGTGGACCGAGCCGCCGTCGCCCCTGTAGCGGCTCGTAAGGTGTGCGGAATGCGACGGAGGTCGTGCCATGAAGGACGTTTCGCAAGCTGATCCGGTCGCCCGGGACGCCGCCGGCGTCATCGATGTCGTCCTGGAGGGCGGCCCGGCCGGCCTGCCGGCCGACCTGCGCAGCCGTCGGGTGTCCACGGCCGAGAAGAAGATCAAGATCCTGTACTACGGCGGGTACGAGCACTTCGAGCGGGGCAACGCCGCCGCGGCGGTCGAGCCGGTGGTCTTCCGCTGGACCGGTCGGACCCGGATCGCCGAGTAGCGAAGGGACAGCAGTCTCATGCGGGCACAGGACCAGCGTACGGGACCGCACCTGACGGTCAGCGACACAAGCGAGGCGATCGCCTTCTACACGGACGTCTTCGACGCCGTGGCCATCCAACGGGAGTGCCTGCTCGACGGGCATGTCGTGCACGCGGAACTGGCCGTCGGCGGCCATCACCTGACCGTGAGCGAGTGGTGGGAGGCGGGCGACCCGTCGGTGGCCGCAGACCGTGACGAGGTGTTGACCATCGAGCGGACGGACCCCGAGTCGGTGCTGCGGCGGGCGGTGGCCGCGGGCGCCCACCTCGAGCCGCCGGCTGCCCCGTCGCACCAGGTCATGTTGCGCGACCCTGCCGGCCTCTGCTGGAGCGTCGTCGGCCCGCAGCGGACGGCGTAGGGCGAGCCTTCGCGCGCCCCGGCGGACCCGGGACAGCCGGGCTTCCGCCGGCCGGCCCGATGTGCAGGATCGCGGTCGGCGCGTCGGCCAGGTCTCCGCCGGCCGGCAGCCGGGCCGCCGGGAGAGCGGCCGCCTCCGCCGCCGCGCCCGGTGCGCTCCTGCGCCGCACCATCACCAGTGCGAGCGCGCCCAGGCCCGCGGCGACCAGCAGGCCGCCCAGCAGGAACATCGACGTACTGCCGCCCTCGTCGCCGGTGGCCGTGAGTGTGGGCGGCGCGGCCGCGGGGGCGCCGTCGTCAGCCGCCTCGGCGAGAGGGCTCGCCTCCGCGGTGGGCGACGGCGACGTCGTGGTCGGCGCCGGCACCGCGGAGAGGGTCAACCGTACGGTCGCGACGTCACCGGCCCGGCCCCGTACGGTCGCGCGGGCGGTGCGGTAGCCGTCCATGGTCGCGCGGACCGTGATGGATCCCTCGGCGATCGTCCTGCCTGCCCTGGACGTGATCGAGAACCGGCCGCTGCGGTCGCTGGTCGTCCGGTACTCGTGGCCGGCACTGTCCCGGATGGTCAGATCCGCCCCGCCGATGGCCTTTTCCTCGGCGTCGCCGACCCGGCCGGAGACCCCCCTCACCCCCGCCGCCGGCTCGGCCTCGCCGGAGGGCGAGGCGCCCGGCCCGTGGACGTAGACCATCTTGTACGCGTAGCTGTTCTGCCCGGCGAGCCGCACGCCGACCGAGATGTTGAGGCCGGTGGTCTCGCCCGGGCGAGCGTCAGGGGCCACGAGTGTCGCGTCGAAGGTCCGGCTCTGACCGGGCCGGAGATTCGGCTCCGCCCGGCAGCCGGTGGCGCACCGCGGGCCGCCGCCCACCACCACGATCGCCGTCTCGGCGCGGCGTCCGTCGTTGGTGACGCGGAACTGCACACGTACCGTCTCGCGGGGTTTCACGTTCTCCGCCGACACGCTCAGGATGCTCACCGTCTCCGGCGCGGCCGTCGCCGGTGCCGCCGCCACCGCGAGCGTCCCTCCGGCCAGCGCTACCAGTGCGGCCACCCGGGCCAGCCGGACACGTGAGCGCGTCGTCACTTCCCACCACCTCTTCCCCCGAGCGGGCGATGCCGGTCGATGGCGCCGCGGGCCACTATGCCCTGTGCGGGACGGGCTGCGCGACCCCCCGCCCCGAGAGCGGCGACGGCTGCCCAGCGTGGATCGACGTCGATGGTCGGGAGGTCGCCGCCGGTCGGTAATCGGTTGCCCGCCACGGTGAGACTGCCTAGATTGCCGATCATGCACGACATCGACGGGTATGCCGGATGAGTGGCCGTCTCCGCGAGATCGCCCGGCAGACGGTCGCGATCACCGAAGCCGGACGCTATCGCAACAATGCCGGCGAGGACATCGCGATCGAAGCGGCGGTACGCGCCGCCGTCGCCGGCACCCGTGAGCACCTGCCGGACGAGGTCCTCCACGTCGACGGCGCGAAGCCCGGCACCGGCGACCTGGAGGTGACGCACGAGTCGACGTTGCAGGCGGCCCGCCGGCTCGGGCCCGGCGCGGCGTGTCTGGTGTTCGCGTCGGCGAAGAACCCGGGCGGCGGGTTCCTGGGCGGCGCGAAGGCGCAGGAGGAGAGCATCGCCCGCGCGTCCGCGCTGTACCCGTGTCTGCTCGCGGCGCCCGACTTCTACGCCTTCCACCGGGCGCAGCGGGATCTGCGGTACAGCGACCGGGTCGTCTACTCGCCGGGCGTGCCGGTGTTCCGGGACGACAAGGGCGACCTGCTCGACCAGCCGTACACGACGTCCTTCCTGACCGCGGCGGCGCCCAACCTGGGCGCGATGGTGCGCAATCAGCCGGAGCACGCCGCGGACGTGCCGGCGGCGCTGGGCCGGCGCGCCCGGCGGGTGCTGGAGGTGGCGGCCGCGCACGGGCATCGGACAGTGGTGCTGGGCGCGTGGGGGTGCGGGGTGTTCCGGAACGACCCGGCGACGGTGGCCGGCGCGTTCGCCGACGCGCTCCGGGTGGTCGACCGGTTCGACCTCGTGGTGTTCGCCGTTCGTGACGGGTTGCCGGGCACACCGGTGTACCGCACGTTCGCGGAACGCTTTTCGGTAGGTTCGTCGCATGAGTGACGACACCTTCCGGTCGGTGGAGATCGAGCGCACCAGCGTGGGCAGATACGTCGCGCGCAACGCCCGCGGCGGCGAGCTGTCGATGGGTACGGGGGAGGACGCGACCTTCACGCCCGTGGAACTGCTGCTGGCGGCCCTCGGCGGCTGCACCGCCGTGGACGTCGACCACGTGACCAGCCGGCGCGCCGAACCGACCCGGTTCGCCGTCACGGTGAGCGGCGACAAGATCCGTGACCCGGAGGCCGGGAACCGGATGGAGAACCTCACCGTCACGTTCGCGGTGACGTTCCCGGACGGCGCGGACGGTGACCGGGCACGAGAGGTACTGCCGCGTTCGCTGCGGCAGTCGCACGACCGGCTCTGCACCGTGTCCCGCACGGTGGAGCTGGGCACTCCGGTCTCCATCGTGGACGCGAACGACCCGGGTCCGGCCGACCCGCGCTAAGCCGGCGACGCGGCTCCGGCGTGCGGCCGGAGCCCTGTCAGCAGCTCTGTTAGCGCTAACTAACCGCCCGCGCCGTGAGACGAGTGCGCCGTGATGTGACGCCGGGCTGCAGCGGAAATCAGCGAGACCTTGACAGATATCTATGTTATCGACAACATGACCGGTAACCCGGACGTAACGCCGCAGCCATCATCCTTCGCCCCCGATCGTGCTTCCGGGAGCCGGAGGCGGCCGAGCGCAGGAGGTTTCGGTGACAGGGACCGCTCGGACGACGCGTACGGCGGCTGTCGTGGTCTCGGCGGCGCTGGTCCTCGCCGCGGGGGTGGTGGCAGGGATGCCGCCGGCGTCGGCGGCGACAGTCGACACGTCCGCGTCGTACGTCGTCGTGAACCGGCACAGCGGCAAGGCGATGGACCTGTACGACTGGTCGACCGCGGAGAACGCGCCGGTGAACCAGTGGACGCGCAACGACCTCGCGGTGCAGCAGTGGCAGTTCGTGGACGCCGGCGGCGGGTTCTACAAGGTGCGGTCCCGGCACAGCGGAAAGGTGCTGGAGTTGCCGGACGGCGGCGACGGCACGCAGCTCGTGCAGAGCACCGACCGCTCGTCGGCCACCCAGCAGTTCCGGTTGCAGGACTCCGCGGGCGGGTTCGTGCGGTTCGTGAACCGGCAGTGGGGCAAGGTCGTCGACGTGTGGCAGTGGTCGACGGCCGACGGTGGCCGGCTGGCCGGCTACACCGATCTCGACGGCGCCAACCAGCAGTGGCAGCTGATCCGGCTGGGCGGCGGCACACCCACCACACCGGCGCCCACGACCCCGGCACCGACCACCCCGGCGCCCACCTACCCGCAGCCCGGCCGGGTGACCGGGGACATCGGCGTCCACGACCCGACGGTGGTCAAGCGACCCGACGGCACCTACCTCGTCGCGCACACCGGTGACGGCATCGCGCTGAAGACCTCCGCCGACCGGATCGCCTTCCGCAACGCGGGCGCCGTCTTCCCCGGCGGCGCGCCGTGGACCACCACGTACACCGGGGGAGCGCGCAACCTGTGGGCGCCGGACCTGTCGTACCGCAACGGGCGCTACCACCTGTACTACTCGGCGTCCACGTTCGGTTCCAACCGCTCGGCGATCTTCCTGGCCACCAGCACCACCGGGAACTCCGGGAGCTGGACCCACGAGGGGCTGGTCGTCGAGTCGCGGACCACCGACGACTTCAACGCCATCGACCCGAACCTCACCGTCGACGACCAGGGCCGCTGGTGGCTCACCTTCGGCTCGTTCTGGTCCGGCATCAAGATGATCCCGATCGACCCGGCCACCGGACGCCGGCTCGGCACCGCCATGTACGCGCTCGCGAACTACGGCCCCGGCATCGAGGCACCCGTCCTGGTCAAGCGCGGCGCCTGGTACTACCTGTACGTCTCGTTCGACAGATGCTGCCAGGGTGCCGCCAGCACGTACCGGATCATGGTCGGTCGCTCGGCGAGCCCCACCGGGCCGTTCGTCGACCGCGCGGGCCGGGACATGCTCGCCGGGGGCGGCACTCAGATCCTGGCCTCGCACGGCAGCGTGCACGGCCCCGGCCACCAGGCGGTCCTCGCCGACACCGACGGCGACGTCCTCTTCTACCACTACTACGCCGAGAACGGCGCGTCGCTGCTCGGCGTCAACCGCATCGGCTACGACGCCGCTGCCTGGCCCTACGTGTACTGAACCGGCCACCAGGGAGGGCGCGCATGTCGCCTCGTCACCTTCTCCACCCGGCCCGCCGCACGGCCGCCGACCCGGCCCGCACCGCCGACCCGGCCCGCCGTCGTCTGCGGCCGATCCTGGCCGCGGCGCTCGCGATGCTCACCGCGTCCGCCGGTCTCGCCGTGCCCGGCCCCGCGCGGGCGGCGCCCGCGGTGAACCACACCAACCCGCTGGTGAACCAGCGGGCCGACCCGCACATCGTCAGGCACACCGACGGCTACTACTACATGACCGCGACGGTGCCGCAGTACGACCGGATCGTGCTCCGGCGGGCCACCACGCTGCAAGGGCTGGCCACCGCCACGGAGACGACGATCTGGCGCCGGCACACGAGCGGCGAGATGGGCGCCCACATCTGGGCTCCGGAGATCCACTTCATAGACGGCAGGTGGTACGTCTACTTCGCCGCCGGGCGGACCGACGACGTGTGGCGGATCCGGATGTACGTGCTGGAGAACGCGAGCGCGAACCCGCTGACCGGCTCGTGGACCGAACGCGGCCGGATCACCACCCCGTGGGACACGTTCAGCCTGGACGCCTCGACGTTCGTGGTGAACGGGGTGCGGTATCTGACCTGGGCCCAGCAGGAACCGGGTATCGCCACCAACTCCAACGTCTACCTCGCCCGGACGGGCGCTGAACCGTGGCAGATCACCGGCCCGGTGGCCCGGCTGGTCGTGCCGGCGTACGACTGGGAGACCCGCGGTTACCGCGTCGCCGAAGGACCGGCTGTGATCCAGCGCAACGGCCGGGTCTTCCTCACGTACTCGGCCAGCGCCACCGACGCGAACTACTGCCTCGGCATGCTCACCGCGTCGGCCGGCGCGAACCTGCTCAACCCCGCCTCCTGGAGCAAGAGCCCGACCCCGGTGTTCGCGAGCAACGCCGCCACCGGCCAGTACGGCCCCGGCCACAACTCCTTCACCGTCTCCGAGGACGGGCAGAGCGACATCCTGGTCTACCACGACCGCAACTACCGGGACATCAGCGGTGATCCGCTCAACGACCCGAACCGGCGGACCCGGATCCAGAAGCTGTACTGGAACGCCGACGGCACGCCGAACCTCGGCATCCCCGTACCCGACGGCGCCACACCGGTCCGGTTGCGCTCGCACGATCTCCCGGCCGCCTACGTCCGGCACTACGACTACCGGGCCCGGGTCGAACCGAACGTCACCAACCTCGCCGACTCGCAGTTCCGCCTCGTCCCCGGTCTCGCCGGCGCCGGATCGGTGTCGCTGGAGTCGACGAACTTCCCCGGTTACTACCTGCGGCACCGGGCCTTCGCTCTCTACGTCGAACGCGACGACGGCTCGGCCCTGTTCGACGGCGACGCGAGCTTCCAGCGCCGGCCGGGCCTGGCCACGACCGAGGGGCTCTCCCTGGAATCGCAGAACTACCCCGGCCGGTACGTCCGCCACCGGGACGGACTGCTCCAGCTCGAAACGGTGGGTACGGGCGCGGACCGGGCCGCGGCCACGTTCCACCTGGAGTAGGCGCCCCGACAACCGCTGCGCCGGACTCGGCGTACCCCTTTCTCGGAGGTCGAACGATGCTCAACCCCGCAGTGACGTCGCCGCCCGGCGCCCGCCGGGGCCGGCGCGCCGGCCTGGCGCTGACCCTGGTGGCGGCGCTGGCCGCCGCGATCGGCGTGGCAGTGGTGGCCGCGCCGTCGGCGCAGGCGGCCACCATCGACACCAGCGCCTGGTACGTGCTCGTCAACCGCAACAGCGGCAAGGTCCTCGACGTCCGGGACACCTCGACCAGCGACGGCGCGGCGATCCAGCAGTGGTCCCGCAACGACGGCGAGTGGCAGCAGTTCCAGTTCGTCTCCTCCGGCAGCGGCTACTACCGCCTCCGTGCCCGGCACAGCGGCAAGGTGGTCGACCTGTGGGAGTGGAACGTCGCGGACGGCGCGGAGTACCGGCAGTGGCCCGACCTCAACGCCGCCAACCAGCAGTTCCAGGTGCGCGACTCGGACGGCGGCTACATCCGGTTGATAAACAGGCACTCCGGCAAGGCACTGGAGGTCTGGGAGAGGTCGACCGCCGACGGCGCCCGGGTCAGCCAGTACGCCGATCTCAACGGCACCAACCAGCAGTGGCAGATGGTGCGGGTGGGAGCGGGCACACCGACCACGCCGCCGCCGTCCACCGGGTGCGGCAGCGGCTCCTACCAGGCCGAGGCCGTGCTGAACGGCGGCACCTGGACGGCCCGCAACGGATCGTCGACCGTGTACTCGGGCGGGGACATGCTCGCCGCGATGCAGGCAGCGGTGAACTCCCTGCCGGCGGGACGGACCGCGAAGCAGCGGGTGGTGGTGCGCGGCTCCGGGTCGATGAGCGCGGGGTCGCGGTTGTCGCTGCCGTCGTACACGACGCTCGCGGTCTGCGGCACGATCAACGTGACCGGCTCGGGGTCGGGTGACTATGCGCCCGTGTACTCGCGCGGGACCACCGACGTCGAGGTGCAGAACCTGACCCTCACCGGGGCGCCGCTGTACGGGATCTTCATGCGCAACGTGAACAACCTGATGCTCGGCCAGATCGACATGCGGCTGTCCGGCGGCCTGGGGGTGCGGATCGACAACCACGGCGGCGACCGGGCGGTCAAGGTGCGCAACGTGCGGATCGACACCGTGTACGTGTCGGGGACCGGCGCGCACGGCGTGGAGACGTACGGCGTGGACGGCCTGACGATCGGCACCGTCACCGCGCGCAACACCGGCTACTCCGGCCTGCTGCTCAACGACACGATCAACGCCACAGTGGGCACCGTCGACGCGCAGGGCGCCGGCACCGGAACCGGGTACGCGGCGTTCCGGATGGCCAACCGCAACGGCCGGGTCGGCAGCTCGTACCCGACGAACATCCGGGTCGGCACCGTGATCGCGTCCGGCGGTGGCCGGGGGATCTTCTGCGTGTCGGAGTCCGGCGGCGCGGTCATCGACCGGGTGACGATCTCGAACACCGGGAACAACTCGATCCTCGTGGAGAACTGCTACAACGTCACCATCGCCGGGGTGTCCGGGACGGTGACGGGCGGCGGCGAGGTGCGGATCGCCTCGCGGACCGAGTTCCCGATCTCCTCCGGTATCCGCTTCCAGAACCTGACGGTCACCAACACGAACATCACCCAGAGCCCGTGCGGCGGGGCGAACAACACGATCAGCAACGTTACGCGGGTCAACTCGACGCTGACCTGGTGCTGACGGTCCGGCTGCCCCGCAGCGCCGGTGGCGCGCGGGGCAGCCGGTCAGGCCCGGGGCAGCACGCCCAGCAGGGTCGCGGTCAGGGCCATCGTCAGCGAGTCCGCCATCTCCAGGTGCAGGCGGGCCAGTTCGGGCTCGGCCCGGTAGGCCGCCGCGAGGCTCGGCGGCGGTGTGCTGTACGCCGACAGCGCTCCCGCCAGAACCATGGTCTGGAGGCTGAACAGCATCGCGTTCCCGCCCAGCTCCGGCAGGTATTTCCGCATCAGGTCGGTCATGGTCGCCAGGCGGTCCAGGGAGGCGCGCTTGTAGCGGGCCACGACCTCGACGGAGACGTTGTGCTCCAGGACGCTGCCCTGTGCCCCGAAGAGGTCGCACATCACCGATCGGCGGGCGAGCGAGCGGCTGACGACCCCGGCCACGGCGGTCGCCCGCTCGGCCATCGGCAGGTTCGCGTCGACGCCGTCGGCCAGCTCGTCGGCCAGCTCCGTCAGCCACTCCCGCAGGTAGCGGTCCAGCAGCTCCAGCAGCACCGCCTCGCGGGACTCGAAGTAGCGCAGCACGTTCGGCTTCGCCAGGCCGACCCGGCGGCTCAGCTCGTTCAGCGTGACGGCGGCGACAGGCATCTCGTCGAGCATCGCCGACGCCACGTCGAGGATCGCCCGCCGGCGGATCTCCCGCTGCTCCTCGGTCCGGGCCCGCTGGAAAGTCACGCCCGCCAGCCTAACTTGAGTACCTCCGGTACGTTGACAACGTACCGGAGGTACCTTAACGTCTACGGCACAAGATACTTCCGGTACTTTAAGTGGAGGAGTGGCATGGGCGAGACGTGGACGACGGCGGACATCCCGGACCAGCGCGGGCGGGTGGCGGTGGTGACCGGGGCCAACACCGGACTGGGGTACGAGACAGCGAAGGCACTGGCCGAGCGCGGCGCCTCGGTCGTGCTCGCCGTCCGCGACGTCGGGAAGGGCGAGCGGGCCGCAGCCGGCCTCACCGGCGACGTGAGCGTGCAGGCGCTTGACCTGACCTCGCTCGACTCCGTCCGCACCGCCGCGGCGGCGCTGCGGTCCCGGTTCGGCCGGATCGACCTGCTGGTCAACAACGCCGGCGTGATGTACACCCCGAAGCGGACCACCCGGGACGGCTTCGAACTCCAGTTCGGCACCAACCATCTCGGCCACTTCGCGCTCACCGGGCTGCTGCTGGACCTGATGCTGCCGGTGCCCGGCTCGCGCGTGGTGACGGTCAGCAGCGTCGGCCACCGCATCCGGGCCGCGATCCACTTCGACGACCTGCACTTCGAACGCTCGTACGGCCGGGTCGCCGCCTACGGGCAGTCCAAGCTGGCCAACCTGATGTTCACGTACGAGCTGCAACGCCGGCTCGCCCCGTACGGCACCACCGTCGCGGTGGCCGCGCACCCCGGCATGTCCAGCACCGAACTCGCCCGCAACACCCCGGCGGCCCTGCGGCTCCCGCTCACCTGGCTCGCGCCGCTGATCACCCAGACACCCGCGATGGGCGCGCTGCCCACGCTGCGGGCCGCCACCGACCCCGCCGTGCTCGGCGGCCAGTACTACGGCCCCGGCGGACGGTACGAGGTGAAGGGTCACCCCCGGCTGGTCACCTCCAGCCCGCAGTCGTACGAGGTGGCTGTCCAGCAGCGGCTCTGGGCCGTCTCCGAGGACCTCACCGGCGTGCGGTTTCCCGTCCGGTCCGGTCCGCACCCGGTTACCGCCGCCGCGGCCGGCATGAGGTGACAGCGACCCTCTGTTCCGCGTTCGGCAGCGCGGGGCGGGCCGTCTTTGTGACGCTTCGATAGTGGAGATACCCGGCGGCGACAGAGGCGTCGAGCTGCGCATCCACGGGGTGTCCGGTGCGTCGGCGGAGACGATCGTCGACCATCCGATAGTGGTGCGTGTGGCCGGCGACGGGCACGCCGGGTTCTACCGGGTCCGGGAAGGGCTCGGCTCGGCCGGCGGCGCGACTGCCGGGGTGGTGGTGGAGGCGTACCGGTGGGGAACCCTGACCGCCGGGGTGGCGGTGCGCACGGCGTCGATGCTGGTGCTGCTGCCGTTCATGCTGAGCAACCTGGCGGTGTGGATGCGTTCCACGCCGGTGGACCGCTGCGGCCTGCTCGGCGGGCTGTGCCGCCTGCTGGCCGGATCGCTGACCGTGGCGTTCACGCTGGCGCTGGTCGGGGTCACCATGAACCTGACCGGCTGGCAGTGCGTCCCGTACGCCGAGTGCCGGGAGGGGAGACCGTACCTGTCGTGGCTGGTGGCGTTGCCGATCGGCCCGCGCCTGGCCGTGCTGGCACTGGTCCCGCTGCTGGCGCTGCGGGTGTTCTGGGCCGTCGGGAAGCGGTCGGCCGCCGCTTTCGAGGGCTTCGGCTCGGCCCCGCCGCGCGGGCGGTTCCTGGAGTCCACCGGGAGTCTCGCCGCCCCCGGGGTCTGGCACGACGAGCAGATGACCTCGTGGCTGCGCCAGATCCACGTGGGTCTCGGTGCCGGCACCGTCGGCGTCAGCCTCGTCGTCGCGGTGTCGCACGGCCGGTGGAGCGCCGTCGCCGTCGGGCTGCTCGGCCTCACCGCCGGGCTCGTGGTCCTCTGCGCCGTGCTGCTGACAGTGACGGTCCCCGCCGGGCGGGCCGGGCCGTTGCGCCGCGCGGTCTGGATCCTGGTCGCGGTCGCCACCGTGTCGAGTCTGGGGTACGCCGTGTCCCGGCGGGAGGTGCCCGTGCCGGCCGGGCAGATGCCCGGCTACGAGGGCGCCGTCGCCGGTCTGGTCGCGGCGCAGGGCCTGATGCTGGTCCTGATCGCCGCGGTGACGCTCGTGCGCCGGCGCGCCCGGCCGGCCGGTTCCCGCGCCCTGCTCCGGGGGCTCGGCACACCGCTGGTCGCCGCCATGTCGGTCACCGTCGCCTCCGCCTACACGGCCACGCTCGTGTTCCGGACGGCGGACCAGCTCGACCGGGGCCGCATCCCCGACCCGATCCGG
This sequence comes from Micromonospora sp. RV43, assembly GCF_001029515.1. Lineage (NCBI taxonomy): Bacteria > Bacillati > Actinomycetota > Actinomycetes > Micromonosporales > Micromonosporaceae > Micromonospora > Micromonospora sp. RV43. The sequence continues at coordinate 79,168 of NZ_LEKG01000005.1, forward strand.
AACAACCCACCCGCCCTGGGACCGCTGGAACCCCCCGTCGGGTACTGGTGGGCGGCGCTGGCCGGGCTCGCCGCTCTGCTGGTCGTCAGCGCGGCGATCGCCGTCACCCTGCCGGTGGCCCGGCGCCGGCGGCGGGCGTACGCGCGGCACGTGGTCGAGCACGACTATCCCGACGCGCCCGCCGAGGCGACACCACGACTCGACGCGGTCCGATCGACGATCGCCCGGTCCTTCGTGACCGACGAACTGGGGCCGACGTTCGTGGCGTTCTTCGTGATCTCGTCGGTCGGGCTCGCCACCGTCGCGCTCGACCTGATCGGGATCGGCCCGACCCAGCTCGTCGCCCGCCTCGGCCGTCGGCACGACACGCTCGCCGTGCTGACCGCGTACGTGACGGACGTCGGCATCTGGGCCATCAGTCTGCTCGTCATCGGGCTGCTGATCCTGGGCTACCGGGCGTACCGGTCGCCGGAGACCCGCCGGCTCGTCGGCGTCCTGTGGGACCTGGGCACGTTCTGGCCGCGTACGGTGCACCCGTTCGCGCCGCCGTGCTACGCCGCCCGCGCCGTACCGGAGCTGGCCCGGCGGGTCTCCGCGCTCGCCGCGCAGGGCCCGGTGGTGATCTCCGGACACAGCCACGGCTCCGTCCTGGCCGCCGCCACCGTCCTGCAACTGCCGCCGGAGGCCCTGCCCCACGTCGCGTTGCTGACCCACGGCAGTCCACTGCACCGCATCTACGCCCGCCTCTACCCCGCCTATCTCGGTGAGGAGGCGCTGCGCGACGTCGGCGACCGGATCGGCTGGCGCTGGCGCAACCTGTGGCGCGACACCGATCCGATCGGCGGCCCGATCTTCGCCGACCCGGGTCTGCGGGCCCACCTGCCCCCGGCCGCCGAGGCGGTCGACGTCCGGCTGCGGGATCCGCGCAGCGTCGTCGTGGAGGCGCCGGACACCGTGCCGCCACCCGTCGAACGCCACTGGCACTACCACAACGAGCCGGAGTACCGGGAGGCCGTACGGGAACTCGTCGACGACATCCGGGCCGGTGCCCCCGGCTGAGGCCGCCCCGCGTACCGCCGCCGGCCGCCGCGACTGTGGCGCTCACAGCAGCCGGCGGCGGGTCAGGAGCCGGAAGGCCACATACCCCGGCGGTACCGGGAGCCAGAACGTCGCGAGACGGTAGATCAGGGTGCCCGCGACGGCGGCGTCCAGTGGCACTCCGTAGAGCAGCAGCCCGGAGACGAGCGCGGCCTCGGTGGCGCCGAGCCCGCCGGGGGTGGGCGCGGCGGACGAGACGCCCTCGCCGACGAGGCAGACCAGGATCACCGGGGGCAGGTGCGCGAGGGGGAGCGGGCCGGTGGCGAGAAGCGCGAGGTAGAGACAGAGGCCGTAGGTGAGGGTGAGCGCCGTGGACGCGACGACGAGCCACCACAGGCCGTGCTGACGGGTCAGGGCGCGCAGGGCGGTGACGACCTGGCCGGCCGCGTCGCCGGAGCCGTGGCGCGGCGAGGACGGCCGCCAGGACGAGCAGCACAGCCAGGGCGCCCAGCAGCAGCGGTATCGCCCTGGTCGCGTCATGGGTGAGGATGCGGGCGGGCCGGCGGGCGAACGGCAGCAGCACCGGCAGGAGCAGCACGACCGACACCGCACCGGCGGCGCGGGAGACACCGACGGCAGTGGCCGCGTCGGCGGTGGTGAGTTCCCTCTGGTGCAGGTACCGCAGGCTGAGCGCGGCACCGCCGAGGCTGCCGGGAGCCAGCCGGTTGGCGAACGACGCGGCCACCTGCACCAGGGTGGCCTCGCCCAGCGGGATCCGCTTGGCCGCGGCGAGCCGGAGCACGACGCCGCTGAGCAGGTAGGTCAGGGCTGAGCCGAGCAGCGCCGCGGCGACCGCGAGCGGATCGGCGTGCAGGATCAGACGCGCCGCGGTGCGTATCTCGCCGAGCTGCGGAAGCAGCAGGTGCACGATCAGCCCCAGGATCAGCAGCTCCAGGACGGTGCGGCGGTTGAACCGGACCACCTTCGCCGCCGGGCGGTCGCGGTCGGGGCAGCGCCGCACGATCTCCTGACGGAGGCTGTCGAGCATGCCGGGACGGCCGCGCAGGGCGCTGCGGCCGGCGCGGGACAGCACCGCGGGTTGCAGGAACGGCACACTGTCCGCGACCGCCGCGGCGCCCAGACGGTCGACCGCGGCGGCGACCACAGCGGCGGGGTCCACCCGCGTGGACAGCGCGACCATCAGCTCGACGACGTCACGGGCCCGCTGGTCGGCCGGGGCGTCGTCGGCGGCGAAGCCCAGGTCCACCAGGTAGACGTGGTCCCGGCCGACGAGCACGTTCGCGGCGCGCAGGTCGCGGTGTGCGATGCCGGCCCGGTGCAGGCGACCCACCTGGTCCCACGCGTCGCGCACGGCGGCGGGCGGGACCGGTCCGACGACGGCGTGCAGCGGGGCGGCGTCGATGAACTCCTGCACCAGGACGGCGTCCCCGCCGGACATCGCGGCGGTCGTGACGACCGCCGGGATCCGCACGCCCCCGCGCTCGGCCAGCAGGGTCATGCAGGTTTCGTGTTCGCTCTGCTGGCGGGCGCTGAGATACGGGGGCGCGTCGGCCACGTGCCGGTACCGCGCCCGGCGGTAGAGCTTGTAGGCCCAGTCCGCGTCGCGCTGCTCGCCGCCGGTCACCTTGACGAACAACTGCCGCCCGCCGGTGGTGACCGCCCGCCACGGCTGCGAACCCCGGGCGTCACCGTGGATCGGCGTCAGCCCTGCCACGTCGATCCCGCGCCGCCGCAGCGCCGCCCGCAGGGCGGGCACCGACCGCTGCGGCCCGACCTCGCCGACCACGAGCCGCGTCACGCAGACCGCGAGCCAGCCGACGAGGAACCCGCCGAGCACGTCGACCGGCAGGTGCGCCCCGACGTGGATCCGGGCCCCGGCCACCAGGGCGATCGCCACCCAGGCCGCCCGGCGCCACCGGGTGCCCCCGGCCCGCGCCGCGACGAGCGCCAGGGCGGTGGCGACCGCGACGTGTCCCGAGGGGTATCCGTACCGCCCGGTGATCGTCTCCCGCAGGACCACATCGGTGAGCAACGCCGCCGGCCGCTGCCGGGTGACCGCGGCCTTGGCGGCGACCGCGAGCCAGTACGCCAGGTTCCCGGCCAGCAGCAGGCTCCACGCCGTGCCGATCCGGCGGGCCAGGACGGCCGCGGTGGCGGCGACGAACACCGCCGGGTAGGAGCCGAGCTGCATGACCAGGACCAGGACCGGAGTCAGCCCGGCGGGAAGGTGGTTGAGGAGGGCGAACAGGTCCCGTTCCCAGGGCGGCACCCGGCGGCTCCGGACGGCCGCGCTCAGCGCTGCCAGCAGACCGGCCGAGGTGGCCAGGCTGACCAGCAGGGCGGGCGACGGGCGATGCGTACGCGCTGCCACCGGTCCTCGGCCGCCCCTCAGTCGGCGCAGATGCCTGCTGTCGATCCGAACCCTACGGATCGCCGACCCGGCGGATGCTCCGGTTCGCCACCGGTCAACCCGTTGGGGGCGACGATCAGGTGGTGGTGGACACGGCGGTGGAGACGCTCGTCGGGCTGCCGCCGGTCCTCGTCCTGACGCTGGTGATCGTCCTGGTGGTCCACGGTGGCGCGTTGCCGCTGTGGGCGGCGGCGGCCGCCGGTACGGCCCGGGTGTGCTCGCCCACGCTCCACGGGTGCTGCGCCGGCGCCTCGACATCGCGCGGGTCCGCCGATGAACTGTGGCGTCAGCCGCGACCACGTACCAGGGGCAGGAACACCTCGTCCACGATCTCGACCAGCACCTCGTCGGGGACGGACGGGACGCCGCGCATCGCGTACTCGGCGCGGAGCAGCATCATCGGTACCGTCGCCACCCGGTGACGGACGGCCGCCGCAGGCGCCTCGCCCCGGGCCGCGGCCCGTTCCAGCATCCCGGTCCACGCACGGTCCATGGTGTCGGCGCCGGATCGTTCGCGCATGAGCGTGAGCAGCTCCGGATCGTCAGCCGCGGCGGCGAGCAGGCCGCGCAGGACGGCCCCGTGCGGCGACGACCACGTCTCGTTCGCGAGCCGGAGCATCTCGAGCGCGTCGCCTCGCAGCGTGCCCGTGTCCGGATTCGGCATGGCCGCGTCGGACAGGTGGCGGTACGCCGCGACGCCCAGCGCCGCCCGGTGCGGCCACCGGCGGTAGATGGCGTTCTTGTTGGTTCCGGCGCGGGCGGCCACCCGGTCCATCGTCATCCCCGCGTATCCGGACTCGCGTAGTTCCTCCGCCGCGGCCCGCAGGATCGCCTGTTCCAGTTCCTCGCCCCGTCGCCTCCTGCTCATGCCTTGCAGGGTACGCGCCGTACCTTATAGGGTACGCGTCGTACCCTAAGAGTGGAGTTCTCGATGCGCGTCTTCGGCATGAACTACGACACCGGCTTCGTCAGCGCCGGATCCACCACCCACGAGCCGTTCGACCCCGACGTCGTGCGCAGCGACCTGCGTGTCATCCGCGACGAGCTGCGCTGCGACGCGGTCCGCGTCACCGGCGGCGTGCAGGACCGGCTGGAGCTGACCGCGCGGCTGGCGGCCGAGGCGGGGTTGGAGGTGTGGTACTGCCCGTTCACCAACGGCCTGGACCGCGACGGCCTCATGGCGTTCCTGCTCGACGGCGCCGAGCGGGCCGAGCGGCTGCGGCGTGTCGGCGCCCCGGTCGTCTACCTCACCGGTTCCGAGATCTCCCTGTTCACCGACGGTTTCCTGCCCGGCCGTGACCTGACCGAGCGCATGGCGGTGTTCACCGACCCGATGCGGATGCGGGAGGCGGTCCCCGCCGCGCGGGCGGCGGTGCGCGACTTCCTCGCGGAAGCGGTGCCCGCGGTGCGGGAGCGCTTCGGCGGCCCCGTCGGGTACGCCTCGATCCCGCTCGAGGACGTCGACTGGACGGCCTTCGACATCATCGCCAGCGACGCCGGCTACCGTGACGCGACCAACTCCGCGGTGTTCCCGCAGTCCCTGGCGGCGGCCGTGGGGCAGGGCAAGCCGTACGCGGCGACCGAGTTCGGCTGCTGCACGTTCCGCGGCGCGGCCGACGTCGCGGGCGCGACGGAGCCCGTGGCCTACGACGAGCACGGCCGTGCGGCGAAGCTCACCGCGGAGCTGGAGCGCGACGAGGAGGGCCAGGCACGCTACCTCGTCGACCTGCTGCGCGACTACGAGGCCGGCGGGGCGGAGGCGGCGTTCGTGTACACGTTCGCGAACCGGCACCTGCCGACCACCGGCGACCTCGAGCACGACTACGACCTGGCGTCACGGGGGATCGTGCGCGTCCTGCCGGACGGCTCGTGGACGCCCAAGGCCGCCTTTCACGCCCTGGCCGAGTACGGCCGCGTCCGTGCGCTGAGCCGGACCGAATTCGGTGGTGGTGGTCGCGGCGGACGGGCAAAGTAGGACTGCGCACCGGCGGCGAGCGCCGCCACCACGACTGTCACCAGGAGAGACAATGCGAGCAGCTTCCACGCTTCGGACCCTTGCCCGTCCTACCGTGGAGCTCCGCCTTGGCCCTGTTGAACCTCGGAATCGTCGCGCATGTTGACGCCGGAAAGACCAGCCTGACCGAACGCCTGCTCTACGAGGCGGGCGCGGTGGCCGAGCCGGGCAGCGTCGACGCCGGCACGACCCGGACCGACTCGATGGAGCTGGAACGCCGCCGCGGCATCACCATCCGGGCGGCCGTCACCTCGATCACCATCGGTGACCTCAGCATCAACCTGCTGGACACCCCCGGCCACCCCGACTTCATCGCGGAGGTCGAGCGGTCGCTGGCCGTCCTCGACGCCGCAGTGCTCGTGGTGTCGAGCGTGGAGGGCGTCCAGCCGCAGACAGTCGCCATCTGGCGGGCGCTGCGCCGCATCGGCGTACCGACTGTGTTCTTCTTCAACAAGGTGGACCGTGGCGGCGCCGACGTGGACCGGGCGACGGCCCAGGTGCGGCAGCGGCTCGGGGCGCGGCCGGTCCTGCTCACCACTGTCACCGGCCAGGGCAGCCGCGAGGCCCTGGTGCATGCCGTGGACCTCGACGCCGAACCCGTGGTGGCGGAGGTGGCCGAGGTCGACGACGCGGTGGCGGCACGCTGGCTGACCGACCGGCCGGTACGTGTCCGCGACGTCCGCCGGGCGCTCCGCCGCGCGGTACGAGGCGCCGAGCTGGTCCCGGCGGTGTGCGGCTCGGCCATCACCGGTGCCGGGGTACGCCGGCTGTCGGCCCGGATCGGCCAGCACATCGGCGACCCGCCACGGCGGCACGGCTACCGGTTCCCGCCACCGACCCGGCAGGCGGTCGTCGAGCCGGTCGACCCGGCGCAGCGCCTGGCGATGTTCGCCGGCCTGGCCGAGCTGGCCGACGAGGACCCGCTGGTGGACCTGCGCCTCGACGAGCAGCAGGCGGAAGCGGTGATCCGCCTGCACGGCGAGGTCCAGAAGGAGGTCCTCGCCGCCCTGATGGAGGACCGCTACGGCGTCCGGGTGCGGTTCTCCGGCACGCTCACCGCCTGCATCGAACGGGTCGCCGGCACCGGCGCGGCCGAGGAGCGGTTGCGCGAGCGCGGCAACCCGTACCTGGCCGGGCTGGGGTTGCGCATCGACGCCGCACCGGCCGGGCACGGCATCGAGTTCCGTCCCGGGATCGAGCCGGGCCGACTGCCGCCGGCCTTCGTCGCCGCCACCGAGGAGGGCGTGCGGGCCGCGCTGCGGCAGGGCCGGCACGGCTGGCCGGTCACCGACTGCACTGTCACCATGACGGCGTCCCGATACTGGCCCAGGCAGAGCCGGCCGCACCGGAAGTTCGACAAGTCGATCTCGACGGTGGCGGCGGACTTCCGCAACCTCGCCCCGGTCGTGGTCGCCGCCGCGCTGCGGCAGGCCGGTACGCGGGTGTGCCAGCCGATCGAGCGGTTCGACGTCAACCTGCCCCGGCACGCGGTCGAGACGGTGCTGGCGCTGCTCGGCCGGCTCGGCGCGGTCGTCCACGACACCGCAGTCGCTGGCGGCTACCTGGAGGTGAGCGGCACCCTGCCGTCCGCCCGGGTGCCGCGGGTCGTCGTCGCCCTGCCCGACCTCACCGGCGGCGAGGCGGTGCTGACCACCACCTTCGACCACTACGCGCCGGTCACCGGCGAGGAACCCCCGACACTGCCCCGGCGCGGGCCCGACCCGGACGACCGGGAGGCGTGGTTCCGGGCCGTACCGAGGTAGGCCGCGCCGGGCGGTGACGGGAGCGTTGCGGCGATAGGATCACCGGCGCCCGCCGCCGCCCGTACCCGTTGGAGTCCCGCTGTCAGCGCAGCCGGTCACCCACCTCGCCCGGCGTGTCCGCCGGGTGCTGACCGCGGTGTGTCTGCTCGTCGTTGCCGGGTTGCCCGCAGGGTCGTCGGGCGCGGGCGCCGCCGGCGCGGGGACGCTGCGGGTGCTCCAGATGAACCTCTGCAACAGCGGCCGGGCCGGCTGCTACACCGGCCGGGCCGTCCCGCAGGCCGCCGACGTCATCGCCGCGGAACTGCCCGACGTGGTCACGCTCAACGAGGTCTGCCGCGACGACATGGTGACGCTTGCGCGTACGCTGCGGGCCGTCCGTGCCGGTGGCACGACGGTGTCCGCGTTCCAGGCCGCCGGTGACCGCCCCTCCGGCGGTCCCACCCGGTGCAACAACGGCGAGCCGTACGGGATCGGGTTGCTGGCCCGCCTCGACGCCCGCGACGCGCGGCCGTCGGTGCACCGGGGGACCTATCCGGCGCAGGACCTCGCCGACCCCGAGGAGCGGGTCTGGCTCTGCGTCCGGGCCGACGGGCTGCACACGTGCACCACGCACCTGGCGAACACCAGCGGCCAGGTGGCGCTGGCCCAGTGCGGGCAGTTGCTCGGCACCGTCGTGCCGGGCGTCCGGGGCGACGCCGTCGGCGCGCCGACCGTCCTCGGCGGTGACCTCAACCTGCGGGCCGGAGGCATGCCGGACGTGCGGTCGTGCGTGCCGGTGGGCTACCGGCGGATCGACGACGGCGGCCGCCAGCAGATCCTGGCGTCGAGCGGCGTGACGATCTGCTGCCGCCGCGCGGTGGACATGCGCGGGGCGACCGACCATCCGGCGCTGGTGGCGACCATGATCCGCTCGTGGCCGGCGCCGCCACCGGGACGGTACTGACCGAGGTCTCCGGACACGCGGCGGATTTGGTCCGCCGTCCGTGCAACTTCCCGGGCGGGCGTAGCCGTTCTACCTCCGTCACGAGGAGGCAGTCGATTGAAAGCCGAAGACGAGCAAGCGTTCCGCGAGTTCGTGACGTCACAGATGGCGTCCCTGCGCAAGCTGGCGTACATGACCTGCGGCGACTGGCACGCCGCGGAGGACGCCGTGGCAAACGCGCTGGTCAAGCTCTATCCACGCTGGCGGAAGCTGGAGCGGCCCGATCTCTACGTCAAGACCATGGTCTACCGGGCCGCGATCGACGAGACCCGCCGGCCCTGGCGGCGCGAGCGGTCGGCCGGCGACGCCATGCCGGACGCCGCGGTGCGGGACACGGCGGCGGTGACTGACGAGCGGATGCGCCTGCGGGCGGCGCTCGAAGCCGTCCCGGCGGGACAGCGGGCCGCCGTGGTGCTGCGGCACTACCTGGACCTGAGCCTGGAGGACACGGCCGCCGTGCTCGACTGCACGGTCGGCACGGCCAAGAGCCAGGTCTCCCGTGGGCTGGCGAAGCTGCGCGAGTCCCTCGGCGGCGAACACCTCAATCTCACCGGCAGGCCGATGGAGGAGTGGACGAATGCAGTTGCGTGAACTGGTGGACGCCGTGACCGGCGACGAGCCGCCGATGGGCCGTACCGTCGACGACATCGTCGCGGCCGGGCGGCGCGCCGAGCGGCGCCGCCGGAACCGGTTCGCGACAGCCGGCGCGGCGGGCCTCGTCGCGGTGGCGGTCGCCGCCGCGATCACGGTGCCGACCCTGGACGCGAGGCGCACCGCCTCGGCGCTGTCCGAGGCGCCGCGTCCGGGCGTCAGCCCCTGGCCGGACGCCTCGCCGTTCACCTTCACCTTCACCGGGTACGACGCCGGCACGCTGCACGTGCAGGACCCGATCGTCGTGTCGACCGCGTACCAGATCGCCCCCGTCTACTCCGACCGGCACACCTCGAACGACAAGCCCGTCAGCCAGGACGAGGCCGAGGCGTTCGAGCAGGAGAGGACGGCCGCCGGGGCGAAGCCGACTCTGTGGGCGTACCTGACCGTCTACCGGCCCGGCGCCTTCGATCCGGCCGCGGTCAAGGACGGTCGGAGCGTCAGGGTGGCCGGGCGCAGGGCGGTGCAGGCGACGCTGCCGTTCGGCCTCGACCCGCGCAACCCGGTGGATCCGGGCAACAAGCTGTTCGCCTGGGAGTACGCCCACAACGCCTGGGCGGCCGTCACGTCGATCTCCGGCGACGCGGCGACGCCGAGCTTCGCGGACCTGAGCGGCCTGGTCGCGGGCCTGAAGCCGGCCGGGCCGACGCCGGCGCCGCTGCCGTTCACTGTGGGCTACCTGCCGCGGGGTTACGTGCCGCTCCAGGTGGGCACGCACGCCATGCCCGGCCTGAGCGGCATCGCCACCGCCCGCGCCGGTGACTACGGCGGCGCGACGTACACCAGGCCGCCCCTGCGCACCTCGGGCCTGACCGCGCCGTTCGACTCGGTCGAGGGCGGGATCAGGGACGGGTTCCACATCTTCGTCACGCCGAGCACCAGCTCCAACCAGTCACCGGAGCCCGGTGCGACGAAGTGCTACCCGGGGGCGGCCCGCGGAGGCGGGTTCTGCAACATCTGGAGCGCCGACGGCACTGTCGTCGTCCAGGTCAGCTCCGAGGGCGTCGGCGGCCGGCTGCCCCAGGCCGAGCTGCTGCGGATCGCCGAGGGGATCACCGTCGCCGACGACGTGCGGGACGAGTCGACCTGGACTCCCGCCCCGGACGCCCTGACGCCCTGACCGATCCTGGCGGCGGTGGGAGCGGCCCGACCGCTCCCACCGTCACCGCCTGATCTACAGGAACCGCCAGCGCTGGTGCGCGGCCCCGGTGTCGTCGGCGAGGACCGCCTGCGCACCCTGGGCGCCGGAGCCGCCGCTGAGCCCGAGCACACGGCCCCCGTTCGCGCACTGGATGCGGAACCAGCCGCCTCCGCCGTGCCGCAGCCGCCACCTGTGGTCGGCGGTGCCGTTGTCGGCCCACTGGACGATCCGGGCGCCGGCCGCTGTCGAGCCGCCCTCGACGCCCAGCACCTTGCCGCTGTTGCCGTTGCGCAGCCGCAGGTAGCCGCCGGTGTCCACGAGCGCGGTCCAGAGGTGGTCGGCGGTGCCGGTGTCGCCCCACTGGACGACCAGCCCGCCGTCGGCGGTGGACATGTTCTGCACGCCGAGCACCAGCCCGCTGCCGAGGTTCTGGATCCGCCGCGCTCCGTTGGGCAGGAACCGCCACTGGTTGTCCAGGCTGCCGTTGTCCGGATCCTGCACGGCGAACGCGCCCTGGGCGGTCGAGCCGCCGGAGATGCCGAGCAGCTTGCCGGTGTGCACGTTGCGCAGCTTGTGGCTGCCGTCGCCCACGTCGACGACGGTCCACAGGTGGTCGGCGGTGCCGTTGTCCGCCCACTGCAGGATCCGGGCGCCGTCGGCGGTGGACATGTTCTCCACCCCCAGCACCTTGCCGCTGTTGACGTTGCGCAGCCGCAGCGCCGACCCGTCGACCACCAGTTGCCAGTCGTGGTCGGCGGTGCCGGTGTCGCCCCACTGGAGCGCGAGCCCGCCATCGGCTGTGGACATGTTCTGGATGCCGAGCACCAGGCCGCTCGCCGCGTTGGCGAGCCGGAAGCTCGCCTCCCCGCCGCCGGCGCCCGCGCCGACCCGCCAGTAGACCGTGTAGTTGTGCCCGTGGGCGTCGTAGAACGGGCCGAGGTTGACGGTGGCGCCGTCGGCCCGGGCGGTGAACGCGAGGCTGCCGGCGCCGGTACGGGTGACCGAGGCGGGGTCCAGCGTCGGCAGGCCGCTCAACGTGGCGTTGCCGTAGTTGCCGGAGAGCACCACCGGCCCGTACGTGACGGCCTGCACAGCGGCGTCGTCGTTGGCCGCCACAGTGGTGACCCGCATCGGCAGCCGGACCGTGACCGTGTCGCCGGACGTCCAGGCGCGGGTCAGGACGGCGTAGCTGCCCGGCGTGGCGGCGATGCCCGCCGCGACGCCGTTGACGCTGACGCTCGCCCCGCTGGTCCACGCCGGGATCCGGATCCGCATCGTCCACGACCCGGCCACCGAGCCGGTGACGGTGAGCGTCGTGGTGTCGCCGACCGGGTACGAGGTGGCCTGCGTGACGGTGATGCCGCGCTGGCTCCAGGTGAGCACCGAGGGGACGAACAGGTTGACGGTCAGCGTGGTGCCGTTGTGGAAGTAGATCGCGTCCGCCAGCGTCGTGTTGGTCTCCAGCCCGGTGCCCTGGCAGCACCAGAACGAGTTGTAGTCGGTGCTCCACGTGCCGCCGCCCCACGCCGGGCCGACACCGCGGCGCCCGCCCGGGTTGAGCGGGGTGAAGTACGTGACGTGGCCGTGCGCGTCGGCCGGGTTCTGCTGGCCGATCATGTGGTTGAGCAGCGCGCGCTCGTAGAAGTCGGCGTACGCGACCCGGTCCGGGTCGAGCTGCCAGAGTTCCCGGGTCAGCTTGAGCATGTTGTACGTGTTGCAGGCCTCGCACGTGTCGTTGCGCAGGTAGCCGGCGATCGCGTTGGGTGCCCGGAAGTGCTCGGCCTGGCTGTTGCCGCCGATGGCGTACGTGTGCGCGCCGACCGTGATGGCCCACGCGTTCGCGGCGATGTCCCGGTAGCGGGTGACGCCGGTGGCCTTGTACTCCCGGGCCGCGCCGATCCACTTGGGCACCTGCGTGTTGGCGTGCAGCCCGTTGAGCTGGTCGGAGTTGGCGGCGAGCGGGTTGAACACGGCGGCGTGGTCGAACCGCTGCGCGACAGTCAGCCACCGCCCGTCACCGGTCTGCTGGTAGAGGTCGGTCAGGACCGCGTTCATGCCGCCGAACTCGGTGCCGAGCATGGCCTGCATCTGGGCCGAGGTGAGCCGGCCGGTGCGCTGGTCGACCCACCCGGCCAGCGCCAGCAGCACGTCCCGGGCCTGGGTGCTGCCGATCAGCCGCCACACGTCCAGCAGCCCGGCGAGCGTCTTGTGGATGCAGTAGTAGGGCACGTTGCCGTTGCTGAGCGTCCGCGCCTCCAGCGCGGTGAAGTCGGACTCCGGGAAGCCGGACAGGTACCCGGCGCTGAACCCGGCCGCGCCGTTGTTGGCCTGGCAGCGGGCCAGTTCGGCGACCATGGTGAGTGCCTTGTCCCGGCAGGTGGTGTCGCCGAGCACCGCCCACGCCTGTGCCCAGGCGGTCAGGAAGTGGCCCTGCATGTGGGTGCGGAACGGGAAGTTGGGCGCGTCCCAGCCGCCGTTGGCGGCGGCGCCGCCGGTGGACAGGCGGTGGTTGGCCCGGAAGTTGTAGAGCAGCCGGTTCACGTCGACGAAGCGCAGGTAGGCGACCGTACGGTTCTGGTTGTCCTGCCAGCGGCCGGCGGTCAGCCGTACCTGGCCGGGATCGAACGCGTACGCGGACACGCCGATGTCGGGGCGGGCCGGTGGCAGCGCGGCGTGTGCCGTACCGCCTGCGGAGACGGACCCGGCGGCGGCGCCGGCGGTGGCCGCGACGGCTGTCGCGGCGGTCGTGCGCAGGAGGAATCGGCGGTTGACCAGGGGAGCGGGCATGGCGGCCTCCGTGGCGGGGGACGGTGGTGGTGGGGGCGGTTACGCGGTGACCCGGAACGTGGCGTCCTGCCTGTCGATCGCGGGGGAGCCGGCGCCGAGCGGGTCGATGCGCAGCCGGTAGTCGTAGTGCCGCAGGTAGCGGGTGGGAAAGTTGTGCGAGCGGAACGACGACCAGGTGCTGTCCGCCAGGCCGGCGGTGCGGTGGAAGGTGGCGTCGGCGCGGAACGTGGCGGTGCCGTCGTTCGGGTCCAGCCGGACCGCGTAGTCGTAGTGCCGCAGGTAGTTGCCGGGGTAGTTGACCGACTCGAACGAGACGGCGGCGGAGTCGGCCAGGCCGGGGACCATGCGCCACATCTGGTCCTGGTAGGGGTCGAACGGGTACGCGTCAACGCGGGCGATCCGGTCGGCGTGCCGGACGTAGCGGTCGGGCAGGTTCGACGACTTGAGCCGCACCCAGTTCGGCGTGCCCCAGCGGTTGACCATCCCGGCGTACTCGGCGTCGCTGATGCCGACCATCGAACCGTGCTTGGAGTTCAGCGGTGGGGTGTAGTCGCGCTGGTTCAGCGGCGTCCACGAGTTGCCCGCGATGGTGGTGGTGGACCAGGCGTAGTAGTCGTTGTTGACCGGGCTGAACGAGTCGCCCCACAGCCGCCAGCCGCCCTCGTTCGTGCGCAGCAGCAGCGGCGCCTCGATCGCGTTGCCCTGCCGCAGCCCGCTGGTGTACGTGGTGAAGCTGTTCGGTGCGCCGGTGGCGGACCGGGCGCCGTACAGGTACCCGTCGTCGAGGTTCTTGTAGTAGAGGTACGTGGTGCCGCCGTCGACCACCACGTCGCCGTCGAGCACGCCGAAGCCCGGGCTGAAGTAGACCTGCGGTGCGCTGACGGTGCGGAAGTCGCTCGTGTAGTTGACGAACAGCACGTCCCGGCCGTTGTTGGCGGAGTAGACGATGGCGTACTGGCCGCGGGCGGCGTCCCAGAACGCGGTCGGCGCCCACGTGTGGGTGTCCAGCGTGTGCATCCGGATGCGCCGGTAACCGGTGAACGCGGTCAGGTCGGTGGAGTCCCACACGTGCAGGTACTGGCTGGTCAGCCCCCAGTTGGTGCCCTTGAGGTCGGTGGCCAGCACCACGAACGTGCCGTCGGTCCTGCGCAGCACGAACGGGTCGCGCAGGCCGAGCTGCCCGGCGGCCGGGGTGACGACCGGGTTGTTCTGGTTCAGCGGGGTCCAGGTGAGGCCGTCCCGGCTGACGGCCAGGTGCAGGCCGTAGTCGGCGCCGAGACCGTTAGGCGTCTCGGTGAAGTAGGCCATGGCGTAGGCCGTGTTCGGCGCGGCGAGCGCGCCGCGGGGCAGGCTGAGCGCGCCGGAGGCGGCCGCAGCGGTGGACAGGGCACCGAGGGTGAACGCGCGTCGGGTCAGGGGCACGAGGGGCCCTCCTCTGCGGTGGGGATGACGTCCGCGTTAGCGCTAACAATCTCCCCTAGCCTGGCGTTCACATAGTCGTCTGTCAATCGAGTGGTGACGCTAACGCGCGCAGCCGCGGACCTCCCGCGACGACACCAGTCGTACCAGCCGGGGGAGTGGTCGCGGGGCGAACGCCGCAGGGCGGGCCGATCGTCCTCACGGCCCGCCCCGCCCGGCTTCCCGGCGCCGCCCGCACGGCGGCGGATCAGCGGTTGCGGTAGTGGTTCACTGCCAGCGCCGCGCCTGATGCGAGCGCCAGCGCGCCGAAGGCCGAACCGGCCCACGGGTTGCCCAGGACGCTCGACAGCGTCACGTTCGCCGCCACGCTGACGACGAGCACCAGCCAGAGCAGCGGGCGCATCCGGGTGACGGGCGTCGTCGCGGCGGTGTTCTCGGCGGTACGGTCCAGGTCGTTCACGGCTGCCTCCTCGGGTGACGTCCTTGCACCTCGACGCTAGGCGCGCGGCCGGCCGGGAACGATCCCGCCAGCACGACGACCGGGGTACAGCAGGCTGTACTTTCCGCGCCCGGACCTGACGGACGGCGACAGCGGTGACCTATCGTGGCGGCCGGGGGTGGGCCGGGGATGGAGTACGTACGCAGGCGGTTCCGCGCCGCGGTGGACGCGCTGGAGCACCTCGTCGGCGGGCTCGGCACCGCCGTGCTGGCGCTCGGCGCGCTGTTCGGGATCGTCGTCGTGGCGGCGGCCTGCGTCGGCGGGTTCGGACTGCTGCTCGTACCCGGGATGCTGCGGGCGGTGCGGTCGGTGGCCGACCGCGAGCGTGCCCGGCTGTCCCGGTGGGGGCCGCCGATCCCGTCGCCCGGCCCGGTGCCGGCCGGGGTGCGCCCGGCGCTGCGCGACCCGGTCGTCCGGCGGGAACTGCGCTGGGTGGCCACCCACGGAACGCTCGGCTTCGGCGCCGGGCTGATCGCGCTCGCGCTGCCGATCTACGCCGTGCAGGACATGACGTTCCCGCTGTGGTACCGGCTGGTGCCGCCGGACGCCGGTGCACCGGGGATCGGCTGGTGGCGCGTCGACGGGCTCGGCGACGCGCTCACTGTCGGCGTGCTCGGCATCGGGTGGCTGGTGCTCGCGGTCGCGACCGGGCCGGCCCTGGCGCGGATCCAGGCCCGGCCGGGCCGCCGGCTGCTGCCCCCGCCGCCCGGGTTCGACCTGTCGCTGCGGGTCGCCGAACTGACCGCCACCCGGGCCGCCGCGCTCGACGCCCACGCGGTGGAGCTGCGCCGGATCGAACGCTCGCTGCACGACGGCACGCAGAACCGGCTGGTCGCGGTGAACGTGCTGCTCGGCGCCGCGCGGCGGGCGGTACGCCGTGACCCGGCCCGCGCCGACGAGATCCTGGAACGCGCGCAGAACGCGGCCGAGCAGGCGCTCGGTGAGCTGCGTACGGTGGTGCGCGGCATCCTGCCGCCGGTGCTCGGCGACCGGGGCCTGGCCGGGGCGCTCGACGGACTCGCCGCGGAGTGCGCGGTTCCGTGCCGCCTGTCGGTGGACGTCGACGTGCGCTGCGCGGCGTCGGTCGAGGCCACCGCGTACTTCGTGGTGGCCGAGGCGTTGACGAACGTGGTCCGGCACAGCGGCGCGAGCGCGGTGGACGTCGCCGTGCGCCGGGAGGGGAACCGGCTGCTCGTCACAGTCACCGACGACGGGCGCGGGGACGCCGACGAGACGCGTGGCTCCGGGCTGACCGGCATCCGCCGCCGGGTCGAGGCGTACGACGGGCGGATGACGCTGACGAGTCCACCGGGAGGACCGACGAGGATGCACGTGGAGCTGCCATGCGGATCGTGATCGCCGAGGACGACGCGCTGCTGCGCGAAGGGCTGGCGCTGCTGCTGCGCGCCGAGGACCTGGACGTGGTGGCCACCGCGGGCACGCCGGGGGAGTTCCTGGCCGCCGTGGACGAGCACCGGCCGGACGTGGCGATCGTCGACGTGCGGATGCCGCCCACGCACACCGACGAGGGGATCGTCGCCGCGGTCGAGGCCCGCCGCCGCCTGCCGGGCCTCGCGGTGCTGGTCCTGTCCGCGTACGTCGAGCAGGCGTTCGCCACCGAGCTGTTCTCGGTCGGCGCCTCCGGGCTCGGCTACCTGCTCAAGGAGCGGGTGGGCCGGGTCGAGGAGTTCCTCGCCGCGCTGCACCGCGTCGCGGCCGGCGGCAGCGTGATCGACCCCGAGGTGGTCGGGCAGCTGCTCGCCCGCAACCGGCGGCCGGACACCGCGCTGGCCGAGCTGTCGCCGCGTGAGCACGAGGTGCTGGCGCTGATGGCCGAAGGGCTGGGCAACGGCGCGATCGCGGAACGGCTGTTCGTCACCGACGGCGCGGTGCACAAGCACATCCGCAGCATCTTCGCGAAGCTGAGCCTGCCGCCTGACGACCGCGCCGACCGCCGGGTCACCGCCGTGCTGCGCTACCTCGACGGCCGGCGGTAGACGCACGCACGTCCGCGCGCCGCCTCGCGGGAGGCGGCGCGCGTGCGGTGTCGAGGCGGATCAGCGGCGGGTGCCGCACAGGGCCGCGTCGACGGTGCTGGTGACCGCCTCCAGCATCTCCATGCTCGTCGGCAGCCCGGTCACCGCGACCACCGCGCTGCGCCCGTCGGTGGTGGACAGGTTGCGGGTCTGGAAGCCCTGGATGTCGCCGCCGTGCCCCCAGGCGTGGCCGCCGCAGGGCAGCTCGTGCCGGGCGATGCCCAGGCCGTACTCCCAGACGCCTGTGGGCTCGAAGTCGGGCGCCGGCACGGTACGCGTCAGGGCCGCCTGCTGGGCCGGCTCGAGCAGCCGGCCCGCCAGCAGCGCCTCGAAGAACGTGCGCAGGTCCGACGGCGTCGAGACGAGCTGGCCGGCGGCCCAGCCCAGCGACGGGTCCATCCGGGTCACGTCGACCCACGGCGCGCCGGGCTCCACCGCCACGTATCCGCGCGGCAGCCGGCCGGGCAGGTCCTGCTCGCCGGTCTGCGGCCAGTACGTGTCGCGCAGCCGCAGCGGCTCGATGATCCGCCGGGTGATCTCCTCGCCGACCGGGCGCTGGGTGACCCGCTCGACGATCAGTCCGGCCAGGACGAAGTTGGTGTTGCTGTACTCCCACTTCTCGCCCGGCGGGAAGTGCCGCGACTGGGTGAGTGCCTCGTCCAGCAGCCGGCGCGGGTCGAAGTAGTCGCTGCGCCGGTCCACGAGGTCCAGCGCCTTGCCGAACACCACGTCGTCGTAGTCGGGCAGGCCGCTGGTCTGCTGGAGCAGCTGGCGTACGGTGATCCGCCGCCCGTCGTTGCCGTTGGCGCGCACCAAGCCGGGCAGGTAGCGCTCGACGCTTGCGTCCAGGTCGATCCGGCCCTCGCCGACGAGCTGGAGGACGACCACCGCGGTGAACGTCTTGGTGTTGCTGCCGACGCGCACCCGGGCGTCGCGGGGGATCCCGGCGCCGGTGCGCAGGTCACCGACCCCGGCGGTGTAGTCGCGCACCCGGCCGTCGCGGCGTACGGAGGCCAGCGCCCCGGGGAAGCCGTGCTCGGCGACCAGGCCGTCCAGTCGCTGCTGGACCGCGTCGGCGGCCGGACGCCGGGCGTCGGTGGTGGTGGCGGACGCGGCGGGCACACCCAGCGCGGTGACGGTGAGCAGGGCCGCGGCGCCGACGGCCACCGGGAAGGTACGGCGGGTCATGGGAACTCCTCGACGGAGGTGAACGGGTACGACCTCAAGCCTCGGAGAACCAGGCCCCGCGCTCCATACCGCCAGCTGCCGAACCGGGGTAGCGCTGGCACTACTTGATGGCGCCGGTGCCGCCGGTTAGGCTCCGCCCAGCGTCGCGTGCCGGTGGCAGACCGTGTCAGGCATGGAGGCGCCGGATCGAAGGGAGTACGACGATGACACTCGTCGTCCCTTCGCCCTCGCCTCATGGCTGAGGGCGAACAGACCAGGCTGGTGGCCTGGAGCCGCGAGATGCGCGCCGTTCACGAGCGGCTGCGCGAGGCGCTGGCGGTGACCCGGCGGGCGCTCGCCGACGGCGAGCCGGCCCGCCCGGCGACACGTGAGCTGCTGTTGTTCTGCCACGGGTTCTGCGCGGCGCTGACCGCGCATCACGAGGGCGAGGACCACAGCCTCTTCCCGGCGATCGCAGCGCGGCATCCGGAACTGCGCGGCACGCTGGACCGGCTGCGGCAGGACCACTCGATGATCGGGTACCTGCTGACCGGGCTGAGCGCGGCGGTGGTCCGCGACGCCCCGCCCGGGGAACTGGCCCGGCACCTGGAGGGCGTGGCGGCGATCATGGAGTCGCACTTCCGGTACGAGGAGCGGCAACTGCTCACCGTGCTGGAGACGCTCTCCCTGGACGCCGACCCGGGCGACGTGTTCGGGCCGTTGTGACCGCTGTCGCGGCCCGGCGGGATGCGCACCGCCGGGCCGCGACCGGTCCCTGTCAGTTCAGGCCGCAGGTGGCGAACCCGTCCAGGTTCGGCCGCTGCGCGCCGACGCGGTTGAACGCGATCTCGATGCGGTCGAGCGCCGCGACGCGCTTGCTGCGCAGCGGGCCGAGGATGGCGTTGTCGATGAACGCCGGTCCGCCCTCGGGGCGTACCGCGAGCCGGGCCAGGCGGGCGTCGGCCTCGGCGATCTGCTTGTCCAGCGTGGCCAGTTCGGCCTGCACCTGGCCCGCGGCCGCCGCCGGGACGGCGGGGAGCACGACGCGGGGGCAGTTGACGGTCCGCGCCGCGCCGCCGGCGTTACCGTTCTGGCCGCCCGCGTTGCCGTTCTGACCCCCGGCGTTGCCGTTCTGCCCGTTGCCGTTCTGCCCGCCGGCGTTGCCGTTGCCGTTCTGGCCGGCACCGTTCTGGCCGGCGCCGCCGTTGACGGCGCTCGGCACGCCCGGGGCGTTGAGCGAGCAGGCCGCCAGCGCGTCCAGGTCCGGCCGCTGCGCGCCGATCCGATTGAAGGCGATCTCGATGCGGTCGAGCACGGCGACGCGCTTGCTGCGCAGCGGGCCGAGGATGGCGTTGTCGATGAACGCCGGTCCGCCCTCGGGGCGTACCGCCTGCCGGGCCAGCCGCTCGTTCTGCCGGGCGATCTCCTGGTCCAGGTTGGCCAGTTCCCGTTCCACCTGGGCCGACGCCGCAGCGGGGACGGCGGGCAGCTTGTCGCGTACGGTCGGGCAGTTCACGGTCTGCGCGGCGGCTGTGGTGGCCGGGCGGTTGTTCTCGCCCGCCGACGCCAGTTGCAGTCCGCCGGCGAACAACAGCGCCGCGAGGGCGCCCACCCCGCCGAGCTTCAGGACCGCGGTCTTGCGCGTACCCCTGGCCATGCACCTCTCCTCTGGTTGACCGGGAGGGCCGGTGCGGCGGGTGCCGCCCCGTCTCCACGGTGCGAAGTGACGACTGGAGGAATCGTGCTCGTGCCCGCTCCGGCATCGCGGTTCCGGCCGATGTTCCGGTCGGCAGTGGATACGGACGGCGCGTCGAGATCGTTCAGTGCGTACCGAGGTTTGACCACATCGACGTCCGTCGTTAGGCTGCGCTGAAAGCGCTTACTGCGCGGGAGACGTGAGCGTTCGTGGGACGTCCGGGTATCAAGGCCCGCCCCCGACACCGACAGGGCATCGGTGCCGGCGCGGGCACGGCACCACCACCCGCAGGAGACCAGCATGATCAACCGACACCGCCGTACGGTGTTGTGGACGTCCGCCGCGGCGACGGCCGCGCTCGCCGCGTCCGGCCTGGCCGTCGGCGCGACCGCCGCGCAGGCGGCCGCCGGCTGCCGCGTCGACTACGCCGTCACCGCGCAGTGGGGTGGCGGCTTCACCGCCAACGTCAACCTGACGAACCTCGGCGACCCGCTCAACGGATGGGCCGTCACCTGGACGTTCGCCGCCGGTCAGACCGTCGCCCAGGCCTGGGGCGCCGAGATCACCGCCAGCGGCGCCTCGGTGCGGGCCGCCAACGTCAGCTACAACGGCAGCCTGGGCACCAACGCGAGCACGTCGTTCGGCTTCAACGGCACCTGGAACAACAGCAGCAACCCGGTCCCGACCTCGTTCGCCGTCAACGGTGTCACCTGCACCGGCGGCGTCACCCCCACCACCGGCACGCCGCCGGTGCAGGTGACACCGTTGACGGCGAACGAGGTCGGGAC
>NZ_LEKG01000060.1:0-37956 GCF_001029515.1 Micromonospora sp. RV43
TCGCTGCTGTACAGCGACGGGTCGGCCACCAGCGGGTGGTCGGTCAGGTGGACGTGCAGTGTGCCCAGGCACTCGGCCACCGCCCGGGTGTGCCGGGACAGCCGCCGCATCCGCTCGCCCAGGCCCGCGCGCAGCGCGTCCGGCACCGCCGGGCTGTGCGACACGTCGAACATGCCCACGGTGATGACGTCCGCGCCCGCCTCCCGTAGCGCGGTGATCATGGCGGTCAGCTCGGCGTCGACAGCGTCCGGGTCGTAGGCGGACCGGAACGCGTCGTTGCCGCCGCACACCACCAGGGCCAGGTCCGGCTCGAAGGCCAGCGCGCCGGCCAGTTGGGTGGCCCGGACCTCGTGCGCGCGCAGTCCGCGCCGGCCCAGGTTCAGGTAGGCCAGCTCCGGCCGGATCGCGCGCAGCTCGGCGGCGATCCGGTCGGCCCACTGGATGTCGGGGTAGCCGTCGGCGGGTTCGCACAGTCCTTCCGCGACGCTGTCACCCAGCACCACGAACCGCCGCCACGGGTGCCCGCGCAGCAGGTCGGCGGCCTCTCCCGGACGCAGGCACCACGGGTCGGTCGCCTCGGTCAACGTCGATGGCATGCCCGGCAGGCTAGCCGAGCGTCCCACGCCGGGAAAGAGGCTCAGCCCAGCAGGGCCAGCAGCTCCCCGGGCCGGCTCAGGCTGAGGTCGGCGGGCTCGTCGGGGTCGTACTGGTGACCCCACGCGGCGGCGACCGCGACCGCGCCGCTGCGCCGGGCGGCGCGTACGTCCAGTGGTGAGTCACCCACGTACGCGGCGCGGCCGGGTGGCACGCCGAGGTGCCGGCAGGCCGCCTCCACGCCGTCGGGCGCCGGTTTGGGGCGGTCGACCTGGTCCCCGCCGAGGACGACCTCGAAGTGACCGAGCAGGCCCGCCCGGTCGAGCAGGATCTCGGCGGCCCGGTGGCTCGCGCCGGTGAACACGCCGACCGGCACCCGGGCGGCGATCTCGGCGAGCGCGTCGGCGACGCCGGGGTAGACGCGTACCCGGCCGGCGAGCGCATCCAGCTCGGTGTGATAGCGGTCCAGGTCCTCGCCGGAGGCGGGCCGCCGCAGCAGGTGCGCCAGCAGGTCCGCCGGGGAGCCGATCGAGTAGCCGGCGATGACCTCGGCGTCGGTGTACGACGGCCCGCCTCCGGCCCGCACCGCCGCCCGGTACGCCGCGGGCACCACCGCGTGCGACTCGACGAGCGTGCCGTCCAAGTCGAACACGATCGCGTCCACCGGGCCGGTCACGCGTTCTCCGCCCGGTGCGCCGTGGCGAGCCGCTTCGGGGCCCGCGCGTACCACGCCTCGGTGACCAGCTCGGTCAGCTCGTCCACGTCGATCCGGTCGAGCCGGACCAGCACCGCCGGGTATCCGTCGAAGTGCGGCGTGGTGAAGTAGACAGCCGGGTCGTCGGCGATCAGCGCCTCCTTGGCGCCCAGGTCGGGCACCCGCGCGCCGAGGATCGGGCCGTCCGGCGCGGCGTCGCCGAGCGCATCGAGTTCGCCGCGCCGCAGCGGCCGCTCCCAGACGAACGACTTGTCGCGGACCCGCCAGGCGGGCGCCTCGTCGTACGTGGGTCGCTCGGTGGTCTCGGGCAGGCCCAGCGCGATGCGCCGCACGTCTTCCCAGGTCGCCATGGCCCCGACCCTACCGCCGACCCCCGACACCGCGGCCCGGACCGGCGGGCTCAGACCGGCGGGCTCAGACCGGCGTGGGCGCGGCAGGTTCCGTGGCCGGGCGCCGGGACGCGCGGCTCAGCAGCAGTGGCCCCACGGTCAGCACCAGGCAGACCACCGACATCACCAGCAGCGCCGGGGTCAGGTCGAGCAGCGCCACCGACCAGCCGCCGAGCAGCGCGCCGACGGGCAGGCCGAGGAACGCCACCGATCCGGAGATGCCCAGCACCCGGGTCTGCAGCTCGCCCGGCACCCGCTGGTAGAGCGCGGCGCCGAGCAGCGGGTTCACCGCCGCGATGCCGATGCCGGACAGGAACGTCACCACGAGCACCACGACCAGGTCGTCGCTGAGCGCCAGCGCGAGCAGCCGGGGCGCGCCGCTGAGCGTCAGCCCGAGCGCGAACGTCGTCCCGGCCGGCAGCCGGGTGCCGAACATCGTGAACAGCAGGTTGCCCAGCAGCGCGCCGGCCGAGAAGACGCCCAGCAGCAGACCGAATCCGGCCGGGTCGCCGAGCACCTGGTTGACCCAGAGCGGGATCCAGACCGCGACGCTGGCGTTGGCGAACATGTTCGACACCGAGACCACGATCAGCATGGTCATCAGCGTCCGGTCGGTGCGCAGGTACGCGAAGCCGCCGCGCAGCGCCCGCAGGTACGGCTCCCGGGGCGCCGGTTGCGCCGGTGCGGGCGGCCGGACCAGCACGCCGATCAGCAGCGCGCAGACCGCGAACGTGGCCGCGTCGATCCAGATGGCCCGGGTCAGCCCGACCCAGTCGATGAGCAGCCCGCCGAGCACCGCGCCGAACAACGTCATGCCCCGGGCCAGGCCGTCGTAGGCGCTGGTGAGCCGGATCAGCGGCACCCCGGCCCGCTCGGCCGCCGGTTTGAACAGCACGTGCTTGACCCGGTCGCCGATGCCGCGCAGCCCGCCGGCGATCGCCACCAGCACCAGCAGCGTGCCGAACCCGAGCCAGGGCGCCAGCGCCACCACGGCCATCGCGACGGCGCTCGCGGCGTCCACGAACACCGAGGTACGGCGTACCCCGAACCGGTCCGCCCACGGGGTCGCGAGCGCGCTGGAGAGCATGTACGGAAGCGTCTCCGCCGCCGCGACGAGCCCCATCTTGGTGGGGCTGCCGGTGGTCTCCAGCACGAGCCAGGGGATGGCGACCACCGAGATCCGGGTGCCGAGGTTGGACAGCAGGTCGGCGCCGACCAGGGTGTACAACTCCCGGCGCGGGTTCACGCCGGACTGCCGATCGGGTCGGCGCCGGCCGGGTGGGCCGCCGCGTACCGGGCCCGCAAGGCGCGCTTGTCCACCTTCGCGGACCGGTTCAGCGGCAGCGCGTCGACGAACTCGACGGCGCCGGGCGCCCACGTCTCGCTCAGCTCCCGGACCACGAGCGCGATCAGCTCCTCTCCGGTCACCGACGCGCCCGGCGCGGGCACCACGTACGCGTGCGGCAGCTCCCCGGCCACCGGGTCCGGTACGCCGATCACGGCGGCGGCGCGTACCTCGGGGTGGCCGGCGAGCACGTCCTCGATCGGGCGGGAGTAGATCGGCCAGCTGCGCTGCCGGGTGAGGATCCGGTCCTGTAACCGGTCGACCAGGTAGAGGTAGCCGTCGGCGTCGAGGTGCCCGATGTCGCGGGTGCGGACCCAGCCGTCGACGAGCGTCTCGGCGGTCAGCTCCGGCTGACCGTGGTAGCCGGCGAAGCTCAGCTTGGTACGCACCCACACCTCGCCGTCCTCGCCGGCCGGCAGCACCCGCCCGCCCGCGTCGCGGATCTCCACCGACACGTCGCCGTACGGGCGGCCGCAGGAACGCAGCCGCTCCGGGTGCTCCGGGTCCTCGGTGAGCCCCGGCAGCGCGCAGATGACCACCGCCTCGCTGAGCCCGTACACGATGCGCAGGCACGGGCCGAAGCGGGCGATGGCCTGGCGCAGCCGGGCCGGCGCGGCGGGCCCGGCGCCCACGTTGAACATGAACATCGCGGAGAAGTCGGCGCCCGGCAGGTCGGGGTGGTCGAGCACCTCGTAGAGCATCGGCGGGGTGACGAACGTGGAGGTCAGCCGTTCGGCGTCCACTGTGGCGACGAACGCGGCCGGATCCCACTGTTCGCGCAGGAACAGCACCCCGCCGGTGAACAGGTTGATCAACGTGGTGATCTGGCCGCTGGCCAGCCACATCGGGGAGTGCGACAGGTGCCGCAGCAGCGGGAACCCGGCGCCCCGGAAGTCGGCGGCGAGGGCGAGCACCTGCCGGTAGAAGCTCTCCCGGTGGTGCACCAGCTTCGGCGTGCCGGTGGTGCCGCTGGTCTGCAGGATCGACTCCGGCGCCGGTACCTCGGCGGGCAGCTCCGCGGCCGGCCCGGCGGCCCCGGCGGTCAGGTCCGGTCCGGCGCCGCCGGGTCCGAGGCAGAGCACCGGTACGCCGGACAGGCCCGCCGCGACCTCCACCGCCTGCGCGTCACGCGGGTCGTGGACGAACGCCTCCGGCGCGGACAGCGCGACGAACTCGTCGACCTCCCGCCGCGAGGTCACCGGGGCCACCCACATGCTCCGGCAGCCCAGCAGGTGCAGGGCCAGTTGCAGCAGCGGACCCTCGACCGTGTTGCCGAGCATCACCAGCACCGCCGCGCCGGGGCGTACCCCGTGGTGGCGCAACGCGGCGGCCAGGCCGCGCACCTCGGCGGCGACCTGGGGGTAGGTGAGGCGGCGTCCGCCGCCGACGAGCGCCTCCCGGTCGCCGAACCCGGCGAACAGCTCCAGCGCCTCGTGCACATAGTTCGGCCGGTCGGTCATCGGGCAGCCCCCATCATGGTCCGCGAGCGGCGTCCGGCCAGGTCAGGGCCGGGACATGACGGCAGGTGCCAGGGTCGGCGACCGCACCGCCGCCAGCCCCGAGCCTAGGCAGCCGCGGTCCACGCCGGACAGGGCCGATCGTCGCTGCGTCACGCCCCCCGGGCATTTGATCATGTCGATCAGGTTGATTGACGCTCGTCACGGCCGGAAGCTAGTTTCCGGTCCATCGCCCGGGCCGGTGCCGCCGACCGCGTCACGCCCGGGGCTGCCGACCATGGAGGATCGATGCCGACCCCGAAGAGATGGCACGTCATAGCTTCCGCCGTAACGCTGCTGATCGCCGCCACCCCGGCGGTCACCGCGAGCGCCGGCCCGACCGGGAACGACCGCGCCGGGCACGGGCGCGCCGAGTGGGCCGGAACCTGGGCCGCGGCGGTGACCCGCGGGAACACCGTGGGCCTGACCGAGACCGGCCTGAACAACCAGAGCATTCGGATGACAGTGCAGACCTCGGTGGGCGGGCCGCGCCTGCGGGTGCGGCTGACCAACCTCTACGGCCAGCAGGCCGTCCAGGTCGGCAGCGCCACCATCGCCCGGCCGAACACCGCCACCCCCGATGACCTGTCCGACATCGTCCCGGCCAGCATCCGGCAGCTGACGTTCTCCGGCGCCGGCACGGCGACCATCAACAAGGGCGCCGAACTGCTCAGCGACCCGGTCAACTTCCCGGTGACCGAGCAGGAGGACCTGGTGGTCACCCTGTACTTCCCGGTGCTCACCGGGCCGGTCACGTTCCACGGTCAGTCCAAGGTCACCAACTTCATCGGCGCCACCGACCTCACCTCGGCGGCCGACGGCACCGGCTTCACCATCCGGCCCAACTGCTGCTGGATGTTCCTGTCCGGCATCGACGTGGAGCGCAAGGCCACGCCCGGCTCCGTGGTGGTGCTGGGTGACTCCATCAGCGACGGCAACGGCAGCACCGTCAACGCCGACCGCCGCTGGCCGGACTTCCTGGCCAAGCGGCTGATCGACGCCCGCCCGGAGCCGCGTACCCCGGGTGTGCTCAACCTCAGCCTGGCCGGCAACCGGCTCAACCACGAGGGCACCGAGCCCGGCGCGGGCGGTTTCCCCGGCTACTACGAGTTGGGCCCGAACGCGCTGGCCCGGCTCAACGAGGACGTGTTCCCGCAGACCGGGGTGCGGACCGTCATCACCCACCTGGGCATCAACGACATCTGGATGAACGGCGACAGCCCGGAGGCGATCATCGCCACGCTGCGCCAGCTCAACCAGCAGGTCAAGGCGCGCGGCCTGACCAGCATCGCCGGCACGCTCATGCCGTACGAGGGCAATGGCGGGCCGGGCGTGTGGACCCCGGAGAAGGACGCCACCCGGCAGGCCGTCAACACCTGGCTGCGCGGGCCCGGCCGCGCCGAGTTCGACGGCGTCGTCGACTTCGACGCGGTGATGCGGGATCCGGCCCAGCCGAGCCGGCTGCTGCCGGCGTACGACTCGGGTGACCACATCCACCCGAACGACACGGGCGCCGCGGTGATGGCGAACGCCGTACCACTGAAGCTGCTCGGACTGTGACACCGGGCGGGGGCGGCGGTCGACACGACGCCGCCCCCGCCGCCGTTTCCTGGGGAGGAAGAGACAGTGGACGTCAGCGAGATCCTGACCGGCCTCTACAGCGAGCAGGGCCGGCAGAACCCGTATCCCTTCTACGCGGCCCTGCACGAGCACGGGCCGATCAACGCCGTTCCGGCCCGGGCCGAGCACAGCACCGTGAGCGCGGTGGCCGGCGGGTACGACGTGGTGGACCAGATCCTGCGTGATCCCGGCTGGTACAAGGGCTTCCCGCCCGGCTGGGAGGAGCAGGAGATCCTGCGTACGTTCCTCACGTCGATGATGTTCGTCAACCCGCCGGACCACACCCGGATGCGCGCGGTGTTCGCCAGGACGTTCACCCCGCGCCGCCTCGGCGCGCTGGAGCCGGTGATCGAGCGGATCGTCGCCGAACGCCTGGATCACATGGCCGAGGTGGGCGCGGACGGCCACGAGGTGGACTTCGTGGCCGACTTCGCGTACCCGGTCCCGGCGCTGGTGATGGCCGAGTTCATCGGCCTGCCCGCGGCGGACCTGTCCTGGTACCGGCAGCGGGTCGACTGGATCGACGAGTACATGGACGTGTCCGGCAAGACGCCGGAGCGGCTGGCCCGGGCCAACCAGGCCGCCGAGGAGTTGCGCGTCTTCTACCGGGACCTGATCGCCCACCGGCGCCGTACGCCCGGCCACGACCTGATCAGCGGGCTGGCGGAGGTGCTCGACGCGGGCGGCGTCGACCTCACCGAGGATGAGTTGATCAGCAATCTGATCGTGCTGTTCAACGCCAGCTTCGTCACCACCGTCTACATGTTCAGCAACGGCCTTCCACTGCTGCTGGAGCACCCGGACGTCACCGCCGCGCTGCCCGGCGACGACGCGCTCGCCCGGGGCTGCGTGGAGGAGGTGCTGCGGATGGAGAGCCCGGTGCACTTCCTGGCCCGCTCCGCGCCCGCAGGCGTCGACCTCGGCGGGGTGCCGATCGACCGCGACGACAACGTGCTGCTGCTGATCGCCGCCGCCAACCGTGACCCGGCCCGGTTCCCCGACCCGGACCGCTTCGACCCGCGCCGCGACGGCCCGCCGTCGCTGGCCTTCGGCGTCGGGCTGCACTTCTGTCTCGGCTCGGCGGTGTCCCGGCTGGAGGGCCGGCTGGCGCTGCCGCGCCTGTTCGCGCGCTTCCCCCGGCTCGCCGTCACCCAGCCCTACACGTACAGCGGGAGCCTGTTCCTGCGCGGTATCGACAAACTCTTCGTCACCACCGGGGAGGCCGGATGACACTCGATCCGCAGGTGGTCGCGTGGCGGGCCGCGAGGGCCGCCGCCGGCACCGTGCCGCTCTACACCCAGACCCTCGCCGAGGCCCGCGCCGCCGACCTCGCCGCGATCCGCGCCGGCTCCGGCGCGGTCGAGCCGGTCGCGGAGGTACGCGACACGACGGTGCCCGGCCCGGCCGGGCCGCTGCCGGTGCGGATCCACCGGCCGGACGGCGACGGACCGCTGCCCACGCTCGTCTACTTCTTCGGCGGCGGCTGGACGCTCGGCAGCGTCGACACGGCCGACGGGATCTGCCGTCGGCTGGTCAACCTCACCGGCGCCCAGACCGTGACCGTCGGCTACCGGCTCGCCCCGGAGCATCCGTTCCCGGCGGCGGTGGAGGACTGCCATGCCGCGTTGCGGCACCTCGCCGCGCACGCCGCCGAGTTCCGCGTCGACGCCGACCGGCTGGCTGTCGGCGGGGACAGCGCGGGCGGGAACCTGGCCGCCGCGGTGACGCTGCTGGCCCGCGCCGACGGCGGTCCCCGGCTCGCCGCCCAGTTGCTCGTCTACCCGAACACCGACCAGCGGCCCGGGCACCGGCCGGCCGACGACGAGGACCCGATGCTGTTCAACAGGCACTCGGTCGGCTGGTACCGCGGCCACTACCTCGCCGACCCCGGCGACGCGGCCCACCCGCTCGCGTCGCCGCTGCTCGCCGAGGACCTGTCCGGCCTGCCCCCGGCGTTCGTGATCACCGCCGGGCACGATCCGCTGCGTGACGAGGGCCTGCGGTACGCGTCTCGGCTGCGCGAGTCCGGTGTGCCCACCGAGACGGACGACCACCCGGGCATGGTGCACGGGTTCTTCGCCATGCCCGGCGTGTTCGACGCCGGCCGGCTGGCCCAGGAACGCGCCGCCGCCTTCCTGCGCCGCGCGTTCGGGCTCGACCCGGCGCACGCCCGGGCGGCGACGGGTGCCGACCATGGCTGACCCGGCGGACGGGTTCGTGCCACCGTCCAGCCTGGCCGAGTTCGCCGCGCTCGCCCGGGCGGTCCTGCCGGCCGACGTGTGGGACTTCGTCGACGGCGGCAGCGGCACCGAGACCGCCCTTGCGGCGAACCGGGCCGCGCTGGACCGGGTGGCGGTTCTGCCCCGGATGCTGGCCGGGGTGGACGACCCGTCCACCGAGGCGACGCTGCCCGGCGGCCGGGCCGCGTTGCCGGTGGCTGTCGCACCGATGGCGTACCAGCGGCTGCTGCACCCCGACGGCGAGCCGGCGCTCGCGGCGGCGGCCCGCGCGGCGGACGTGCCGTACGTGGCCAGCACGCTGTCCAGCACCCCGATCGAAGAGATCGCGGCGACCGGCGCGACGGTGTGGTTCCAGCTCTACTGGCTGCGCGACCGGGCGCTGGTGGCCGACCTGCTCGACCGGGCGGAGGCGGCCGGCTGCGCGGCGGTGATGGTGACCGTGGACGTGCCCGTGCTCGGGCGGCGCCTGCGCGACGCCCGCAACGGCTTCGCGCTGCCGCCGCAGGTCACCGCCGCGAACCTGCCCGGCGGCCGGGACGACCTGGCGCATCAGGGCACGCCCGGCGTCTCGGCGGTGGCCGTGCACACCGGCGCGGTCTTCGCCCCGGCGTTGAGCTGGGCGGACCTGGATTGGCTGCGCGCGCGTACCCGGGTGCCGTTGCTCGTCAAGGGCATCCTGGACCCGCGCGACGCGGTCCGCGCGGCGGACGCCGGCGTCGACGCCGTGGTGGTCTCCAACCACGGCGGACGGCAGCTCGACGCCGCCCCGGCCAGCGCGGCCGTGCTGCCGGAGGTGGTCGCGGCGGTCGACCAGCGGTGCGCGGTGCTGCTGGACAGCGGCGTCCGCGGCGGCGTCGACGTGCTGCGCGCGCTGGCGCTCGGCGCGGACGGCGTGCTGCTCGGACGGCCGCTGCTCTGGGCGCTCGCGGCGGGCGGCCGGGCCGGCGCCGAGGCGGCGCTGGCGCTGCTCGCGGCGGAGTTGCGCGACGCGCTCATCCTCAGCGGCTGCCCCGACCCGGCCTCGGCCCGGCGGCTGCGTACCCGGATCGGAGGCTGACGTGGAACCGGTCGACCTGGCCGTCTCGGCGCTGCACGGCAGCGTCGGCGACCCGGCGCTGAACTCGATGAACTTCCTCAACGAGGTGGCGCAGCACTACCCGGACGCGGTGTCGCTGGCGGCCGGGCGGCCGTACGAGGAGTTCTTCGACTCCGCGCTGCTGCACACGCACCTGGACCGCTTCCGCCGCCACCTGGCCGAGGAGGTCGGGCTGGACCGGGCCGGCGTGGACCGGACGCTGCTGCAGTACGGGCGCACCAAGGGCATCGTGCACCACCTGATCGCCCGGCACCTCGCCGTGGACGAGGGGCTCACCGTCGACCCGGAGTCGGTCGTGGTGACGGTCGGCTGCCAGGAGGCGATGTTCCTGGTGCTGCGCGCGCTGCGGACCGGCCCGGCCGACGTGCTGTTCGCGGTGGCGCCCACGTACGTCGGGCTCACCGGCGCGGCCCGCCTGGTCGACCTGCCGGTGCGCCCGGTGGCCGGCGGGCCGGACGGCGTCGACCTGGCCGACCTGCGCGCCGGGGTGCGCCGGGCCCGCGCGGAGGGGCTGCGGCCCCGCGGCTGCTACGTGATGCCCGACTTCGCCAACCCGTCCGGCGTCAGCATGGACACCGCGCAGCGGCGGCGGCTGCTGGAACTGGCCGCCGAGGAGCACCTGCTACTGATCGAGGACAACCCGTACGGTCTGTTCCCGGCCGACGGCACCGACCGGCGGCCCACGCTCAAGGCGCTGGACACCGCCCGCCGGGTGGTCTACCTCGGCTCGTTCGCCAAGACCGTGCTGCCCGGCGCCCGGGTCGGCTACGTGGTCGCCGACCAGCGAGTGGGGGAGGCCGACGGCGTTGTGGTGCCGTTCGCCGACCACCTCGCGAAGATCAAGAGCATGGTCACTGTGAACACGTCACCGATCAGCCAGGCGGTGATCGGCGGCGCGCTGCTGGCGCACGACTGCTCGCTGGTGGCCGCGAACGTCAGGGAGCGGGCCGCGTACGCCCGCAACCTGCGCCACCTGGTCGACGGCCTGGCCCGGCGCTTCCCGGCCGGCGGCCCGGTCTCGTGGACCGTGCCGGCGGGCGGGTTCTTCGTGGTGGTGAGCGTGCCGTTCGCCGTCGACGACGCGCTGCTGCACCGCTCGGCGCGTGAGTACGGCGTGCTCTGGACCCCGATGGCGCACTTCTACGACGCGGGCACGCCGGTCGATGCGCTGCGGTTGTCGGTGAGCGCCGTCACACCGGAGTCGATCGATCTGGGTCTGGACCGGCTCGCCGCGCTGGTCACGGACACCATGGTCGCCGGAGTGACGCCGGAGTGTCAGGGTTCCGGCACAGTGCGTGTTTCCTGACGCCGTTCCTCTGTTGATAATGGACGAATGGTTGCCTGGGAGTACGCGTTGCTCGTTCGTCGGTATCAGGGTCAGGGTCGCAATTTCCACGTCTCGTTCGTGTGGTACGGCCCGGACGGGTCACGCACCGACGTGACGGCATACGGCGACACCGCTATCGCGCACCTCAACCGGGTCGGCCGGGAGGGCTGGGAACTGGTCTCCGCCGCCGAGGACGTGAACAACGTGCAGGGCAGCACCGAGGTCCACCGCTACCACCTGAAGCGCCCGCTGCGCTGACCCCTGAACCGCCGGCACCCCGGGAGACGCCTTCTCCCGGGGTGCCGCTTCGTGTCGGCCGGGCGCTCAGCCCAGGTCGACCGCCGGGTAGAGCGGGAACGGCGTGAGCAGGTCGGCGGCCTGCTTGCCGACGGACTCGGCGACGGCCGGGTCCAGCACGTACTTCGCCTTCGACGGTGCGCCGTCCGGGCCGGTGCCGGGCGTGGTCTGGCTGAGCACGGTGTGAATCAGCTCGGCGGTGGCGTCCATCTCGGCGGCGCCGAGGCCCCGGGTGGTCAGCGCCGGGGTGCCGATGCGGATGCCGGAGGTGTACCAGGCGCCGTTCGGGTCCTGCGGCACCGAGTTGCGGTTGGTGACGATGCCCGAGTCCAGCAGCGCCTGCTCGGCCTGCCGGCCGGTGAGGCCGTACCCGGACACGTCGATGAGCACCAGGTGGTTGTCGGTGCCGCCGGTGACCAGCGTCGCGCCCCGGCGCAGCAGACCGTCGGCCAGCGCCTGCGCGTTGTCCACGATCCGCTGGGCGTAGTCGGCGAAGTCGGGGCGGCGTGCCTCGGCCAGCGCGACCGCCTTGGCGGCCATCACGTGCGGCAGCGGCCCGCCGAGCACCATCGGGCAGCCCCGGTCGACCTGGTCGGCCAGCTCCGGCCCGCAGAGCACCATGCCGCCGCGCGGGCCGCGCAGCGACTTGTGCGTGGTGGTGGTGACGATGTGTGCGTGCGGCACCGGGTCGAAGTCGCCGGTGAACACCTTGCCGGCGACCAGCCCGGCGAAGTGGGCCATGTCGACCATGAACGTGGCGCCGACCGAGTCGGCGATCTCCCGCATGATCCGGAAGTTGACCTTCCGCGGGTACGCGGAGTAACCGGCGACCAGGATCAGCGGCTTGAACTCGCGGGCCGCCTCGGCCACCCGGTCGTAGTCGATCAGGCCGGTGGCCGGGTCGGTGCCGTAGCTGCGCTGGTCGAACATCTTGCCGGAGATGTTCGGCCGGAAGCCGTGGGTGAGGTGACCGCCGGCGTCCAGCGACATGCCCAGCATCCGCTGGTTGCCCAGCTCGCGGCGCAGCGCGAACCAGTCGGCCTCGGTGAGGTCGTTGACCTGCCGCGCCTGCGCCTTGCGCAGCGCGGGGGACTCGACCCGGTCGGCGAGGATCGCCCAGAAAGCGACCAGGTTGGCGTCGATGCCCGAGTGCGGCTGCACGTACGCGTGGGACGCGCCGAACAGCTCCCGGGCGTGCTCGGCGGCGAGCGCCTCGACGGTGTCGACGTTCTGGCAGCCGGCGTAGAACCGGCGCCCGACCGTGCCCTCGGCGTACTTGTCGCTGAACCAGTTGCCCATCGCCAGCAGCGTCGCCGGGGAGGCGTAGTTCTCGCTGGCGATGAGCTTGAGCGACTCGCGCTGGTCGGCCAGTTCCGCGGCGATGGCGTCGGCCACGCGCGGCTCGACGCCGCGGACGACCTCCAGCGCGCTGCGGAAGGCGGTGGACTCGGCGTTGCGCGACATGCGACCTCCAGGTGACGTGCGGAAGGCCCAGGCGCTCGGCATGCGTCCTCATGACGAGGCCGCTCCCCGATGGTGCTCCATCTCCACGCGCCAGTCACGGCCTGTGCCGATCCTACCGGCCCGGCCGGGACCTGCGGGGTTGGGCCGCCCGTCCCGGGGAGGCCCGGCCGACACGGAGTTCTTCGACCGGGCCGGCATGACCGGCACCCGGGTCGGCCAGGGGCCCACTGACGACCCACCCACGGTGGCCGAGGACGCGTTCGAGGCGCTGACGAAGGGGGGAGCACAAGGTCGCCGCCGGCTCGCTGGTCAACAAGATCCAGGTAGCCGCCAGCAAGATCATCCCGGACCGGCTGAAGGCGGTGCCGGTGTCAGGCGACCACGGCGTCGAGCGACTTCTTCAGCGCCTTCGGGGCGGTCGGCGTCTTGGGCGCCTTCGGCCGCAGGTCGAGCATCCGCTGGCCGATCTCCTGGAGCGGGCTACGGCCGAGCGCCTCGCGGACCTTCGGGAACCACTCCTGCTCCTCCTCCTCGATGTGGTGCAGCACGTTCTCGATCAGCACCGTCGTCTTGGCGTTGAAGCGCTCGTCGCCGGCGTCCATCGTGAACAGCTCGAAGCAGAGCACGTCCGCGACGTGGTGCTCCTCGTACGACTCCAGCACGTCGTCCTCGACGTCGGGCACCAGCTTGCGGACCTCCGGGTACATCACCTCGTTCTCCAGGTAGGTGTGCACCGTGAGGGCTTCGAGGATCTGCCCGACGATCTTCCCGCGCTTGCTCGCCGGTCCCTCCTCGGCCTCCTGGAAGGCCTTGAACAGGCGGCGGATCTCCTTGTGGTCCTCCTTGAGCAGGACGATCGCATCGGTGGACACCGGTTACCTCCTAAGTCGGCTGACGGTGCCCCCCTACCCGGTGCCCCACCAGGACAAACAGACCGGGCCCGGCGTGATCGCCGGGCCCGGTCCACGCGGGTACCTGTTACTTCACCGCGTTGTACGCGTCCACGACGCCGGCGCCGTAGAACCCGTTGCGGTTCCCGCCGGAGCAGGTCGCGTCGTACGCGTTCGGGCCCGCCGGGATCAGCGGCACCGGGTTGTAGACGCCCGACGGGCAGGACTTCGCCACCGCCGTGCGCTCCAGGAACGAGGCCAGCTGGCCCGGGCTCATGCCCGGGTGCGCGGACAGCGCCAGCGCCGCGACGCCGGTGGCGTGCGGGCCGGACATCGAGGTGCCCTGCTTGTAGCCCCACCCGTTGGTGCGGGTGGCGGTGTTGAAGGTGGTGGACAGGATGCCGTCGGCGGACGTCGAGCGGGCGCCCTGCGTCCGGAACCGGGTGTCGCCACCCGGCGCGGTCACGTCGATCACGCCCTGGCCGTACGAGGAGTAGTAGCTCTTCTCCCCGGTCGGGCCGACGGCGGCGACGGTCACCACGCCCGGCGCCTCGGCCGGCAGGTCGAGGCAGGCGTTGGTGAGGTTCTCGCGCTCCTCCGGCGTGCCGTTGTTCGGGCTGCCGGTGTCGGTGATCTTGTGGGCCAGGTCGTAGTTCGAGTTACCTGCCGACGCGACGTGCAGCACGCCCTGGGACTGCGAGTAGCGCAGGGCCCGCTGCACGGCCTTCCACACCGGGCGCTGACGCGCGTCGTTGCGGCAGTTCAGCTCCCACGGGTCGATGTAGTAGCTGTTGTTGGTCAGCTGGAAGCCGTGCTCGGCGGCCCACATGAACCCGCAGACCGCGGCCTCCGGGAAGATGTAGCCGTCGTCGTTGACCACCTTGACGGCGGCGACCTTCACGCCCGGGGCGACACCGGTGACACCGACGCCGTTGACCGCGGCGGCGATGGTGCCCGCCACGTGGGTGCCGTGGTCGCTCGTGGTGGGGTTCCACGCGGCCTCGGCGGTGTTCGGGACGCCGCCCACACAGGAGGCGCTCTTGTCCTTGGCGATCTGGGTCGCCAGGTCCGGGTGGCTGCTGGAGATGCCGCTGTCCAGCACACCCACCACGACCGACGGGCTGCCGCCGGTCACGGCGTGCGCCTGCGGGACGCGGATCTGGGGCATGTCCCACTGCAGGTTGTAGAGCGGCTCGGCGGTCGGGTCGCCGGTGGCCGCGGCGACGGCGGCGGCCGGCACCTCGACCGTCTCGCCCTCGTCCAGGGCGGTGCCCAGGCCGGCGGTGGAGGCGACCGACTCGACGCCGGCGCCCGCCACCCGGGTGGCGAAGTCCGGGGCGGACGAGCGCACGACCAGCACACCGATCTTGTCGTACGCGGCCACCACGGTGCCGTCGGCGGCCGCCACGCGGGCGGCGGCCTTGGCGGTGCTGTTGCCCTGCGGGGCGAGCACGATGTACGAGGTTTCCGGTCCGACGGCCGCGGCCGGTGCCGTGCCGCCGACGAGGGCGAGCCCGGCGCCGAGCGTCACTGCCGACGCCGCGGCGAGTGTCTTGCGACGGAGGTTGTTCACACAGACTCCCAGGGGTTCGTGCGGGTGGACCGCACCCCTGAGCGGGCTGCGGTCCGGGCGGAGGCACGGCGAAGTACCGGCCTCGCCCGGACCAGCGCCACCGCCTCCCGGGGTGTTACACGTGGTGGGATCCCGGTGACGTGGATCGTCAGACGGTGGCGATCGTGTAGGGGATCTCGTCCAGCAGTTCCCGGGCGAGGAAGCCGATCCGCCCGTACCGGGGGACCAGCCGCTGCCCGCTCACCGCGTGCGCGAACGCCGCCCAGCAGGCCGCCTGCGCCGGGCCGGCGCCCCGGGAGAGCAGGCCTGCGAGCAGCCCGGCCCGCACGTCGCCGCTGCCCGAGGTGCCCAGTCCGGCGTCTCCGCTCTCCTCGCGCCAGGCCCGGCCGTCCGGCGTCGCGATGTGCCCGTACAGCGAGACGACCGCGTCGTACCGGCCGGCCAGTTCCACCGCTTCGGCGTCCAGGTCGTCGCCCGGATCGCGTCCCAGCAGGTGCCGCGCCTCGGTCAGGTTGGGAGTGAGCACCGCCTTGCGGCCGGCCCCGGCCAGCAGCTCCGGCGCGTGGCTGAGCGCGCCGAGCGCGTACGCGTCGAGCACCAGCGCGGTCTCCCGGCCGGCCGCGTCCAGGACCAGGCGCAGCAGTTCCCCGGTGGCCTCGATGTCCGTGAGGCCGGGTCCGACCGCCACCACGTCGGCCTCGGCGACCAGGCCGCGGAGCAGGTCGCCCGGGTCTCCGCGGACCGCGCCGTCGCCGGTCTCCGGCAGGCCGATCACGAGCGCCTCCGGCACCTGGATGCTCAGCGACGCCGCAGTCGACTCGGCTGCGGCGAGCTGGAGCACGCCGGCACCGGCCCGCAGCGCTGCCACCCCGGCCAGCAGCACCGCGCCGGGGGTGAACCGGGAGCCGCCGACCACCAGCACGGTGCCGCGCGCCTCCTTGCCGCCGGTGGGCACCGGCAGCGCCCAGTCCCGCAGCAGCGCGGGGGTGATCACGTCAGACCGGCTCGGCATTGACCTCGTCCTCCCTGGTGGGCTTCGCCCCCTGCCGGTGCAGGTGGGCGACGTCGTTGAACACCTCCGGCACGAGCCGGCCGGCGTCGTCGGCGTGCCAGGCGGTGACCGAGCAGTTGGCGATCACGTGCTCGCGGGTCAGCGCCATCAGCTCCGCCTCGGTGAGCCCCTCCACCAGGTAGCGCAGCAGGAAGACCAGCGCGTCGTGGCCGAACAGCAGCACCCGGCCCCCCTCGTGGTCGCGGCGCAGGTCGCCGAGCAGCGCCCGCAGCCGCAGCGCCACGTCGGTCCAGGACTCGCCGCCGGGCGGGCGGTAGTAGAACTTGCCGAGCCGGGTACGCCGCTGCGCCTCCTCCGGGTAGCGCCGGGTCACGCCGTGGCCGGTGAGCCCGTCGAGGATGCCCAGCTCCCGGTCGCGCAGCCGCTCGTCGACGCTCGCCGGGATCCCGGTGCCGTCGAGCGCCAGCTCGGACGTGCGCACCGCACGCAGGTACGGCGACACCACAGCCACGTCCGGCCGCCTCGACTCCGGCAGCCCGGCCAGCCAGCGGGCGGTCGCCCGCGCCTGCTCCTCGCCGGTCTGTGACAGCGGCACGTCCGCGTCCCGGTGGCTGAGGTCGATCAGCTCGGCGCCGGACGTCTCGGCCGCCGTGGCCGCCACGTTCGCCGTGCTCTCGCCGTGCCGGACGATCCAGAGCGATCCCAACTCCGCCATGCGGCTCCCGGTACCCGGGCTCGACCGGGGATAACCGTGCCGGACCGGCCCGGCGCGGGACTGCGCCGCAGTGCATCGACCCGGCACAATGTCCCACGACGCGGGACGGACGGTCCGGCTCCGAGGGAGGCGCACATGGCGACTGTGGTGCGGGGTCTGCGGGAGGCGCTGGTGCTCTTCCTGATCGCCACGGTGGCGATCGCGGCGGCGGTCGGCATCTGGGTGGCGGTCGGCGGCGGGGACTTCACGCACCGGCTGGGGGTGGCGTTCATGATCGTCGGCGCC
Source organism: Micromonospora sp. RV43 (assembly GCF_001029515.1). Lineage (NCBI taxonomy): Bacteria > Bacillati > Actinomycetota > Actinomycetes > Micromonosporales > Micromonosporaceae > Micromonospora > Micromonospora sp. RV43. The sequence continues at coordinate 17,059 of NZ_LEKG01000060.1, forward strand.
GTGATCGGGATGACCGGCGATCTCACGTTGAGCCGTATCGGCATGCTGCCGGCCCGCTCCACGTTCGGCCTGGCGCCGGAGCGGGAGGACGGCGGCGGCGGGCGGGTGCTAACCGGCGTCGGCATCTTCCTGTTCGTCTCGGTGCCGCTGATCGTCGTCGGCGCGCTGCTGATCACCTGAGACTTACGGCCGTCGCCGGACCGGTCAGTCCTCCGGCGAACCGGGACTCACGAGGCCCGTCTCGTAGGCGACCACCACCGCCTGGACCCGGTCGCGCAGACGGAGTTTGGCGAGGATCCGGGCGACGTGGGTCTTCACAGTCGCCTCGGACAGGTGCAGCGCCTCCGCGAGTTCGGCGTTGCTCAGGCCGCCGGCCAGCAGGCGCAGGACCTCCGTCTCGCGCCGGGTAAGCGTGGCCAGGTCGCGGTGCACAGTCGCCGTCTGCGGGTCGCGGCGGGCGAAGCGCCGTACCAGCCGGCGGGTGATGGCGGGTGCGAGCAGCGCGTCACCGTCCTGGACCATGCGTACGGCCGCCACCAGATGTTCCGGCGTCACGTCCTTGAGCAGGAAGCCGCTCGCCCCGGCGGCGAGCGCGGCGTAGACGTACTGGTCCAGGTCGAACGTGGTGAGGATGATGATCCGGGGCGCCGCGACGGCCCCGGTGAGGATGCGGCGGGTGGCCTCGAGGCCGTCGAGCTCGGGCATGCGCACGTCCATGAGCACCACGTCGGGCCTGGTGCGGCGGACCGCGTCCACCGCCTCCGCGCCCGTCGCCGCCTCGGCCACCACGTCCACCCCACCGGCCGTGAGGATCATGCGGAACCCGGTACGGACCAGTGCCTGGTCGTCGGCGACCACCACTCGTACCGTCATGTCGCCTCCCACGGGATCACGGCCTCGACGTGGTAACCGGCGCCCGGCCGGGCGCCGGCGCGCAGCGTCCCACCGTAGACGGCGAGGCGCTCCCGCAGCCCGATCAGGCCGCGCCCGCCCGACACCCCGGTGGCGGCCGGTACGCCGGGCTCGGTGTTGCCGACCTCGATCCGCAGGGTCTCCGGCGAGTACTCGACGACGACGGTGCCGGCGGCGCCGGGCGCGTGCCGGACCATGTTCGTCAACGCCTCCTGCACCACCCGGTACGCCGTCAGCCCGACACCGGAGGTGACCGGCCGGCGCTCGCCGGAGATGGTCAGCCGTACCGGCACGCCGGCGTCCCGCATGCGTTCGATCAGCTCGGGCAGGCCCTCGATCCCGGGCTGCGGGTCCTCCGGGTCGTCCGGTTCGGACTCGGCCAGCAGGCCCATGACGTGCCGCAGCTCGGTGAGCGCGGACCGGCCGGTCGACTCGACGGCGAGCAGCGCCTCCCGTGCCTGATCCGGTGCGGCGGCGAGCACCGTCCGGGCGGCACCGGCCTGGATGACCATCACACTGACGTGATGCGTCACGACGTCGTGCAGTTCCCGGGCGATGCGGGCCCGTTCACCGGCGACCGCGTCGCGCAGCGCCTGCTCGTGGGCGCGGGCCTCGGCGGTGAGCCGCCGCCGGTCCTCACCCGCCCGTCGCCGCCACACGTGGTGGCCGCCCGCGGCGGCCACCAGCGGGGCCAGCACGACGAACGGCAGGTAGCCCGCGGACACCGTGACCGGCATCAGCTCCCGGAGGCCCAGTGCGAGCAGCGCCACCGCCGGGACGGACACCAGCGCCGGCAGCCGGTACGGGCTGTGCGCCGCCGCGCTGTAGACGGCGACGAGGCAGGTCAGCACCACGCACGGGTACAGGGCCGGCTGCCGTTCCCCGTCGGTCACCAGCACCAGTGACGCGGCGGCCATCGTCGCCCAGAGCACCGCGAGCGGATACCGGCGGCGCAGCACCAGCGGTGCGCACATGACGAAGACCAGCAGCAGTGCCCCGAGCGTGGACCCGGGCTGCGCGGGCTGCATCTCCGGCGGGACCGCCAACGGGGGCAGCGGCAGTGGCGGCGGCAACGGCGGGGGCGGGACGCCGACATCGTCAGTGGCGGCCTGGAAGCACACCAGCCCGAGTGCACCTGCCAGCGCCGCGTCGAGCAGCAGCGCCCGCCAGCCCGGCCTCGGCAGCGGTCCCGTCGCCACGATGCCTCTCACGAGCCACATTCTCGCCGCCGTACGCCGGCCGGGGCATCGGTCACGGTGTGCAGTGCGACTACATCGCAGGGATGACCCCGGGCGAAGATCCGCCTCCGGCGGTACGGGTGGTGCGTCGCCGGACCGATGCCCAGGCCTCGGATCCGCCCCTAACGTCACGGCGTCCAGTCGACAGGCCTGACCCGAGGGGCGACACATGACCGATCCGGTGATCGACGTACGCGGGGTGACCCGCCGCTACGGCGAGGGGCCGCCCGCGCTGCACGACGTGTCGCTGACCGTCCGGCCCGGTGAGTGCGTGGCGGTGCTCGGCCCGTCCGGCAGCGGGAAGTCCACACTGCTCAACCTGCTCGCCGCGCTGGACCGGCCGGACGCCGGCACGATGACCGTCGCGGGCACCCGGCTGGAGAAGCTGGGCGAGGCCGCGTCGGCCCGGTTCCGGCGCGCACACGTGGGCCTGGTCTTCCAGTTCTTCAACCTGCTCGACGACCTCACAGTGCTGGACAACGTCCTGCTGCCCGCCCAGCTGGCCGGCGCACCGGCCCGCGCGGTGCGCGAACACGCGGCCTCCCTGCTGGACTCGCTCGGCATCGCCCGGCACGCGCACGCGTACCCGGGACGCCTCTCCGGCGGTGAGCGGCAGCGCGTCGCCGTCGCCCGCGCCCTGATCAACAGGCCCGCGCTCCTGCTGGCCGACGAGCCGACCGGCGCGCTGGACACCGCCTCCGGGGAGGACGTCCGGCGCCTGCTCGACGAACTGCACCGCAGCGGCCAGACCATCGTGCTCGTCACCCACGACCTGCGGCTGGCCGAGGCGTCCGCCGGCCGTACGATCCGCCTGCGCGACGGCCGGGTCGAGGTGCGACGGTGAGCGGGCTGCGCCGGGTCGTCCGGTCCGGCGTACGGCGCCGCCGGGTGCAGACAGTCGTCGTCGGCCTGGTCACCGCCGCCGCCGTGACCGCCACGGTGCTCGGAGCCGGGCTGCTCGTCGCGTCGCAGGCGCCCTTCGACGACGCGTTCGCCGCCCAGCGGGGAGCGCACCTGACCGTGCGGGCGGACTCCGGTGCGGTGACGGAACCACAGCTCGCCGCGTCGGCCTCGGCGCCGGGCGTGGTGGCCGCCGCCGGTCCGTACCGGGTGCTGGTGGTCGCCTTCACGGAGCGCGGCGGGATGCGGACACCGCCGCTGACAGTCGTCGCGCGCACCGATCCGGGCGGCCCCGTCGACCGCATCGAGCTGGCCGGCGGGCGGTGGCCGACCGGTCCGGACGAGATCGTGCTGAGCGGCGGAGCGGTCCGCCTGCCGCCCGGGGCCCGCCTGACCACACCGGGCGGCGGAGAGTTCACGGTGGTCGGTACGGCCCGGTCGATCAGCGACACCGCCGGCGCCTGGGTGCTGCCGTCCGCCGTCGGCCGACTCGACGGGCCGGACACGGCGGACGGGTACCAGATGCTCTACCGGTTCGCGGACGCCCGCACCGCGACGGAGGTCGGCGCCGGACGGGACGCCGTGGTCGCGGCGCTGCCCCCCGGCGCGGTCACCGGCGCCCGATCCTGGCTCGACGTGCGGCAGCAGGCCGTCGAGGACGCGGCCGTCTTCGTGCCGTTCCTCGTCGCGTTCGCGCTGCTCGGCATCGTGATGGCGCTGCTGGTGGTCGGCACTGTGGTCGCCGGGACGGTCGGCGCCGCCACCCGCCGGATCGGCATCCTCAAGGCGCTCGGCTGCACCCCCGCGGGCATCGTCCGCGCCTTCGTCGCGCAGACGCTGCTCCCGGCCGCCGTGGGTGCCGTCGCCGGAACGCTCACCGGGAACCTGATCGCGCTGCCGGTGCTGGCCGAGACCGAGCAGGTCTACGGCTCGGCGAACACCACCATCGCCTGGTGGGTGACCGTCCTGGCCACCGGCGGGGTGCTGGCGGTGGTGACGCTGACCGCGTGGACGGCCGCGCTGAGGGCGGGCCGGCTCCGTACCGTGGACGCCATCGCGGTCGGACGGGCGTCCGGTCCGGCGCGGGGCCGGTGGGCGTTGCGCCTGGCCGCGCGGCTGCCGGTGGCCAGGCCGGTGGGCCTCGGCCTGGCCCGCCCGTCCGCGCGGCCGGCGCGCACTGTCGCGATCCTGCTGGCGGTCGCGACGGGCGCGGCGGCGGTGACGTTCGCGACCGGGCTCGCCGCGTCGCTGCTGCGCATCCAGACCGCGCTCACCCAGGACGTCGCTGACGTCACTGTGAACGGCGACCCGGCCGCCGGACCGGCCGCCGCTCCCACCGCCGATCCGGCCGCGGTGCTGGCGGCGATCGACGCCCAGCCGGGCACCCGCGCCAGGTACGGCCTCACGCAGGCACCGGGCGCGGTCGCGGGCGTCGCCGACCCGGTCTCCGTCACGACGATCACCGGCGACGCGGCGTGGGACGGCTTCGAGATGGTGTCCGGACGCTGGTTCGCCGCACCCGGCGAGGCCGTCGTCGGCGGACCCCTGCTGACCGCGACCGGAGCCCGGATCGGCGACACCGTCACGGTCCGGATCGAGGGCACGCCGGTACGCCTGCGCGTCGTCGGCGAGGTGTTCGAGTCCGCCATGGCGGTGTTCACCGGTACCGCCACGCCCACCGGCCGGAACCCGTTCGAGTACCGGATCGCGCTCGCCCCGGACACCGACGCCGGCGCCTATGCACAGGCGCTGACCGGCGCACTCGCCGGCCGGGGCCTCACCGCGCGGCCGAGCGGCGCGGAGACCGACCCGCTCCTGCTGGTCGTGGAGGGGCTGACCGCCACGCTGACCCTGCTGCTCCTCGCGGTGGCCGCGCTGGGCGTGCTCAACATGCTCGTCCTCGACCTGCGCGACCGGGTCCACGATCTCGGTGTGCACAAGGCGCTCGGCATGACGCCGGGCCAGACGATCGCGATGGTGGTCGCCTCGGTCGCCGCCGTCGGTCTGGTCGGCGGGCTGCTCGGCGTACCGGCGGGTGTGGCGATGCAACGGCTCGTCGTCCCGGCGATGGCCGCCAACGGCGGACTGCACCTGCCGGAGAGTCTGCTCGACGTGTACGGGCCGGTCCTTCTGGCGGCGCTGGCGCTGGGCGGGCCGCTGACGGCACTGCTCGGAGCGCTGCTGCCGGCCGGGTGGGCGGCCCGGACCCGGACCGCGACGGCACTGCGGAGCGAGTAGCGCGCCCGGCGGCGTCGCGGGTGTCGGTGGGGCCGGTTATGGTCCCCGCACACTGCGGGCGATCAAGGAGACGGTGTGCGCAGATTCGAGTTCGTGGGCGGCGGTTCGGCCAAGTTCTGGGAGGTCGGGCAGAGCGACGCGACGGTTACGGTCCGCTATGGATCGATCGGCGCGCAGGGCCGCACCCAGGTCAAGGAACTGGGTTCGCCGGCCGAGGCCGCCGCGCACGCCGACCGGCTGATCGCGGAGAAACTGCGCAAGGGGTACGCCGAGACGACCGCCGCGCCCTCCGCCGGGCACACCGGAACGCCCGCCGTCGAGCCGGCTGCGCCGAGCCGCGACCCGGAAACGGCCGGTGCCGATCCGGCCGCCGCCGGTTCGGCCGGTAGCGTCCCGGCCGGGGCGCCGTCGGCCACATCGCAAGCCGGCGAGCTGCCGGACGAGGACGCGTTCGAGGTTCCGGCCGCCTGGCGGCGGATGCTGGTCCCGCGCTGGGGCGGCACACCCGGCCCGGGCCTGCCGAGCGCCGCGAAGGGCCGCGCCGCCGGCCGCAAGGTGCTGGACTCGGTGGCCGCACCGGTCGCCGCCACCGCACGGGCCACCGACGATCCGGAGCTGGGTCCGGCGCTGCGCGGCTACCTCGACGGCCGGCCCGGTCCGCTGGGCGGGGCCGCGCTGGTGGCGGCAGTGGCCGTGGCGCTCGGCTATCACGCACGCGACCAGCAGGGGGTGGCCCTCGCCGACCTGCTGGCCGCCGATCTCGGCCCGGCCGGAGCGGCGGTCGCCGCGACCGAGCAGATCACCGTGGCGGCCACCGGGTCGGCGTCTCCGCTTTCGCTGGGCCGCGCCGAGGTGAACAAGGCGCACAACTACGGCCACTGGCGCCTGCGTCAGGGGGTGCTACGCCGGGTCCGCGCGCATCTCGCGGCGGCCCGCGAGGCCGACTACGCAGCGGCCCGCGCCGCGCTGGTCCCGTACCGGTCCGGGCCGCTGGCGGCGCGGGCGGTCACCTCGTTCCTGCTGCCGACCGAGCGGGAGTGGGTGGCCCAGGACGTCGCCGACGTGGCGCGCGAGGGGGGTCCGCTGCTCGCGGAACTGCTGCTCGGCGCAGTCGACGACGTGGACGCGATCCACAACCTCGCCGGGCACCTGCAGGTCTACCGGCTGATGTACGACCAGGCGCCGATCGTCACCGCCACCGCGGCGGTCGGGCCGCCGATCGCGCCGGTGCTGGCCGGGTGGTTCGACGACGAACACGTCGGCGCGGACGCGCGGCAGCGGCTGGTGTCGCTGCTGGCCGCCCTGCCCGGTGACGAGCCGATGGCGGCGCTGCTCGACCGGCTGGACCGTAAGTACGTCCCGCCCGCCATGACGGAGATGCTGCGCCGCTTCCCGGTGCGCGGCGTGCGCCTGGTGTCCGCGGCCGCCGAGGGGCGCAGCCCGGCCGCGCGGGAGGCCGCCACCCTGTTGCGCGCGCACGTGCTGGCCAACCCGGCCGCCGTCGAGGCGGCGCTGCCGATGCTTGATCCGGCGCGGCGGGAACGGGTCGAGCGGATCCGCGACGACGCGTCCGCGTTGCCGGTCGCCGCGCCGGACCGGCTGCCGCCGGTGCTGGTGACGCCGCCCTGGACGGTCCGGCGTCCACGAGCCGACCCGCCGGTGGTGGGCGGGCTGAACCGGCCCACCGGGTCCGCGACGGCCTGGCTGCCGGGGGAGCGGGAGCGGTGGGCCGCGATCGTGCCCGGCTGGTCCGGCTGGTGGCGGGGCGACGACCTGAGCGTGTTGGCCGCCGAGGTCGCCGCCGGGCGGGCCGGATCGTACGAGGCGATCCACTTCTTCGTCCGGGCTACCGAGGAGCTGGCCCGGCCGCTGCTGCCGTCCTGGCGGCCCGACGAGTCCTGGGGAGCCGACGAGTGGATGTCCCGCCTCGCCGGCCGGTACGAGCTGGACGCGCTGCCCACCGCGCTGCACCTGGCCCGCGCCGCGCCGAAGAGCGTCGGCGAGGTGCTGCTGCCGTACACCGACGGTGAGGTCGCCGACCTGATGGCCGACTGGCTCGACCGGCTCAAGACGGGCCGCCCGGTCGCCCGCGCCTGGCTGCGGCGGCACCCGGAGTACGCCGTGCGGGCGCTGCTGCCGGCGGCCCTGGGCGCGCCCGGCCCGCGTCGCCGGGCCGCCGAGCGGGCGTTGCGGCTGGTCGCCGCGGAGCACCGTGGTGTGCTCCTCGGTGTGGCCCGGGAGCACGGCGAGGAGGCGCTCGCCGCCGCGACGGCGATGCTCGACGCGGACCCGCTGGCCCAGCTCCCGGCCCGGATGCCGAGCCTGCCGGCGTGGCTGGACCCGGCGGTGCTGCCACAGGTGCTGCTGCGGGACCGTTCGGCGGCGCTGCCCGCCGACGCGGTCCGTCACCTCTGCACCATGCTCGCCATCTCCGCGCCCGGCGAACCGTACCCGGGGGTGGAGGTCGTCCGCGCGGCGTGCGACACCGACTCCCTGGCGGAGTTCGCCTGGGCGCTGTTCGAGAGCTGGCAGAGCGCCGGTGCGCCCTCGAAGGACGGCTGGGCGTTCACCGCGCTGGGGCTGCTCGGCGACGACTCGACCGCGCGGCGGCTCGCGCCGCTGGTGCGGGCCTGGCCGGGCGAGAGCCAGCACACCCGGGCGGTGACCGGCCTGGAGGTGCTGGCGCAGATCGGCACCGACGTGGCGCTGATGCACCTCTACGGCATCTCGCAGAAGGTGAAGTTCCGGGGCCTGCGGGAGCAGGCGGCGCGCAAGGTCACCGAGGTCGCCGACGGGCTGGGGCTAACGCCCGAGCAGCTCGGCGACCGCCTGGTGCCCGACCTCGGGCTGGACGCCGACGGCAGCCTCGTCCTCGACTACGGGCCGCGCCGGTTCACAGTCGGCTTCGACGAGCAGCTCAAGCCGTACGTGGTGGACGGCTCCGGCGCCCGCCGCAAGGACCTGCCCAAGCCCGGCGCCCGGGACGACGCCGCACTGGCGCCCGCCGCGCACAAGCGCTTCGCCGGCCTGAAGAAGGACGTGCGCACGCTCGCCGCCGACCAGATCCGCCGCTTCGAGTCGGCCATGGTGACCGGGCGGCGCTGGCCGGCCGCCGACTTCCGCCGCTACTTCCTGTCCCACCCGCTGCTCTGGCACGTCGTCCGCCGGCTGGTCTGGGCCACTGTGGACGACGCCGGTCAGGTGGTCACCGCGTTCCGGGTCGCCGAGGACCGCACGCTCGCCGACGTCGACGACGAGACGTACACGCTGCCGGACGACGCCACTGTCACCATCGCGCACCCGCTGAGCCTCGGCGCGGCGGTGCCGGCCTGGGCGGAGGTGTTCGCCGACTACGAGATCCTCCAGCCGTTCCCGCAGCTCGGCCGCGAGGTGTACCGGCTGGACGCGGCCGAGCGCGCGGAGACGCTGCTGCGGCGGCACGCGGGTGTCACGGTCCCGGCCGGGCGGCTGCTCAGCCTGGAACGGCGGGGCTGGCGGCGCGGCATGCCGCAGGACGCCGGCATCCAGAGCTGGCTGGAGCGCGAGGCCCCCGGCGGCCGGGCCGTGGTGATCGACCTCGACCCCGGCATCGCGGTCGGGGTGGTGGACATGTTCCCGGACCAGAAGATCGAGGCGATCTGGGTGAACGACGTGCCGCGCGGCGACTGGTTCCAGCGCGGCGGCAAGGTCCGCCTCGGCGACCTCGACGACGTCACCCTCTCCGAGGTGCTGCGCGACCTGGCGGAGGTGACCCGGTGACCGCGCTCGATCCGGCCGCCGAGCGGGCCCAGCGTCCCCCGGCCGAGGTGCGGTACGCCGACGAGCTGGCCGTGCTGGCCGCGAACGACGGCGACCCGCGCCCGCCGGGCTGGCGGCTGAGCCTGCGCGCCGCCCGCCGGTTCATCCTCGGCGACCCGGCCGCCGGGGTCCGGCGCAAGTTCGTCGGCGACCCGTCGCTCATCGACCGGGCGCTTGTGGCGCTGGCGACCAGCCGCGGCCTGATGCTCGTCGGCGAACCCGGCACCGCCAAGTCGCTGCTGTCGGAGCTGCTCGCCGCCGCTGTCAGCGGCGACTCCACGCTGACCATCCAGGGCGGCGCGGCCACCACCGAGGACCAGATCCGCTACTCGTGGAACTACGCGCTGCTGGTCGCCGACGGCCCGTCGCCGCGCGCGCTGGTGCCGGCGCCGCTGCTGCGCGGCATGGCCGAGGGGCGGGTGGTCCGCTTCGAGGAGATCACCCGCTGCCCGCTGGAGGTGCAGGACTGCCTGCTCTCCCCGCTGTCGGACCGGGTGCTCGCCGTTCCGGAGCTGCCGGGCGCCGACGCCATGGTGTTCGCCCGCGAGGGCTTCAACGTGATCGCCACCGCGAACACCAGGGACCGGGGCGTCAACGAGATGAGCGCCGCCCTGAAGCGGCGGTTCAACTTCGAGACCGTCTTCCCGATCCCCGACCTCGGCACCGAGCTGGAACTGGTCGAGGCCGAGGCGGGCGAGTTGCTGCGCCGCTCCGGCGTGACCGCGCCGCCCCGGCGGGATTTGTTGGAGGTGCTGGTCACCACGTTCCGGGAGCTGCGGACCGGCATCACCGAACGCGGCGACGCGATGGAGCGGCTGTCGGCGGTGATGAGCACCGCGGAGGCGGTGTCGGTGGCGCACGCGGTCGGGCTGCGCGGCTGGTTCCTGCGCGGCGAGTCCGGCGACGCCGCCGACCTGGTCGCCTGCCTGGCCGGCACCGCCGCGAAGGACGACGCGGAGGACCTGGCCCGGCTGCGCCGCTACCTGGAGCAGCAGGTGTCCCGCCGCTCCGGCGCGCAGTGGCGGGCGGTGCACGACGCCCGGCACCTGCTGCCCGGGTGAGCGCCACCGAGGCGCCCGGCGGCGTCACGTTCCTCGGCGTCCGGCACCACAGCCCGGCCTGCGCCCGGCTGGTCGCGGCCACGGTGGCGCGGCTGCGCCCGGCGTACGTCCTGGTGGAGGGGCCGGCTGACCTGAACGGGCGGATGGACGAGCTGCTGGGAGACCACGAGCTGCCGATCGCCGTGTTCACCGCGCACCGCGACGGCACCCGGCGGCACGCCTCCTGGAGCCCGTTCTGCGCGTACTCGCCGGAGTGGGTGGCGCTGACCGCCGGGCGGGAGGTGGGCGCGCAGCTGCGCTTCATCGACCTGCCCGCGTGGCATCCCGCGCTGTCCGACCGCGCCAACCGGTACGCCGACGCCGACCAGCGGTACGCCGAGGCGGTGCGCCGGCTGTGCGCCACGCTCGCCGTGGACAACGTGGACGCGCTCTGGGACCACCTGTTCGAGATCGGCCCGGACGACGGGCTGGCCGAGCGGCTGGACACGTACTTCGACGTGCTGCGGGGCGAGTCGGCGGCCGGGGCTGACGACACCGCCCGGGAGGCGTACATGGCCCGCTGGGTACGCGCCGCCCGCCGCCGGGCCGCCGGCCGGCCGGTGCTGGTGGTGACCGGCGGCTTCCACCGTCCCGCCCTGGTCCGGCTGACCGTCGGCCCGGACAGCGCCGATCGGCACGGCACCGGCCCTTACGGCACGGGCCCGGACGGCACCGGACCGGAGGAGGACGACTGGCCGGAGGTGCCCGCCCCGGCTCCGGACGCGGTGGCGGGCAGCTACCTCGTGCCGTACTCGTTCCGGCGCCTGGACGCGTTCGTCGGCTACCAGTCCGGGATGCCGTCACCGGCGTACTACCAGCGGGTCTGGGAGGACGGCCCGCGCCGGGCCGCGGAGGCGCTCACCGAGGCGGTGGCGGCCCGGCTGCGTGCCCGGCGGCAGCCCGTCTCCACCGCCGACCTGATCGCCGCCCGGAGCATGGCCGGCGGCCTGGCCCGGCTGCGCGGCCACGCCCACCCGGGCCGGGTCGACGTGCTCGACGGGCTGGTGTCCGCACTGGTCACCGACGCGCTCGACCAGCCGCTGCCGTGGGCGACCCGGGGCACGCTGGCACCAGGCGCCCACCCGGTGGTGGTGGAGATGGTGGCCGCGCTCAGCGGCGACCGGGTGGGCCGCCTGCACCCGGACACGCCGCTGCCGCCGCTCGTGCACGACGTCGACGCCGAGCTGGAACGCCACCGGATCGATCCGCACGGGGCGGCCGAGCTGGACCTGACAGTCGCCGGTGACCTGGCCCGCAGCCGCCTGCTGCACCGGCTGCGGCTGCTCGACGTACCCGGTCACGTCCGGGAACGCGGCCCCCGGGTGGGCGCGGACGCGCTGCTCACCGAACGCTGGTCGCCCGCGCCGTCGGCGGACCGGCTCGCCCGGGTGATCGAGGCGGGCGGGTACGGGCCGACCGTGCTGGACGCCGTCACCGCCCGGATCGAGGAGCGGGTGACGCTGCTCGGCGCGGACGTCGACGCGCTCGCCACGACGCTGTTCGACACCGCGCTGGCCGGGCTGCCCGAGCACTCCACCCGGACGCTCACCGCGATCGCCCGTGCCGCCGGCGCGGTCACCGACCTGCGGGCGCTGGGCCGGGCGCTCGCAGTGGCACTGGCGCTGTGGCGGCACGACGAGCTGCTCGGCAGCGCCGGGACCGCCCCGCTGGGCGCGTTGATCACCGCCGCCGTACGCCGGGCGCTCTGGCTCGTCGAGGGCGTGCGCGCCGCGGCCGCGGCGGCCGACCCGGGCCGGCTCACCGCGCTCGTGGCGGTCCGGGACGCGGTTCGCCACGCCGGCCCGGCGCTGGGGCTCGACCGGGACGGTGCGCTGGCAGTGGCCGGGCGGGTGGCGGCCGACCCGGCGGCCCCGCCGGACCTGCGCGGCGCGGCGCTGGGTCTGGCCTGGTCGCTGGGGGACGTGCCGGATGCGGCCCGCGCGGTCCGGGCCGTGGCCGCACCGGACACGCTCGGCGACTGGCTGTCCGGGCTGTTCGCGCTGGCCCGGGAGGAGGTGGTCAGCGGCGACGCGGCGCTGCTCACAGTGGTGGACGAACTGCTCGCCGCGATGGGCGCGCACGACTTCCTGGTGGCGCTGCCCGCGCTGCGGCAGGCGTTCGGCTGGTTCCCGCCCCGCGAGCGGGCGGAGGTGGCCCGGCACGTGCAGGCGCTGCACGGCGGCGACGCGCCGCCCGGTGACCTGCTGCGGCTGGACGCCGACCCGCTGCTGGTGGCCGCCGCCCGCGCGGTGGAGGAGCGGGTCGACGCGGTGCTGACCCGGGAAGGGCTGTGGGAGGGGGACCGGACGTGACCGACCCGATGCGGGAACGCTGGCGGCTGGTACTCGGCGACGCCGCGCAGGACAGCCTGGGTGGCCTGTCTGCCGAGGCGGCCGGCCGGGACGCCGCGCTGGACTGGCTCTACGGCAGGGACGCGGAACTCGGCCGCCGCGACGTGCGGCGCGGCGGATCCGGCCCGTCCGCGCTGACCACTGTGGACTGGCTGGACGGGATCACCCGGCTGTTCCCGAAGGAGACGGTGCAGCGGCTGGAACGCGACGCGGTCGAGCGGTACGGCATCCACGAGGTCGTCACCGACCCGGCGGTGCTGGCCCGGGTCGAGCCGAACCCGGCGCTGCTGCGCGCGGTGCTGCGCACCAAGCACCTGATGGACCCGCAGGTGCTGCGGCTGGCCCGCAAGCTGGTCGAGGCGGTGGTGCGGCAACTGGTCGAGCGGCTGGCAGGGGAGGTGCGGCAGTCGTTCTCCGGGCCCCGGGCGCGTCGCCCCAGCCGTTTCCGGCAGGCCCGCAACTTCGACGTCCGGCGCACCATCCGGGCGAACCTGGCGCACTGGCGGCCGGACGAGCGCCGGCTGCACGTCCGGCAGCCGCACTTCTTCTCCCGTACCCGCCGCCACCTGGACCGCTGGCAGGTGATCCTGCTGGTGGACCAGTCCGGTTCGATGCTCGGCTCGGTGATCCACGCCGCGGTGACCGCCGCCTGCCTGTGGGGGCTGCCCGGCGTACGGACCCACCTGGTCGCGTTCGACACCGACGTGGTCGACCTGACCTCGGACGTGGACGACCCGGTGGAGCTGCTGATGAAGGTGCAGCTCGGCGGCGGTACCGACATCGCCCGCGCGGTCGCGTACGGCGCGCAGCTCGTGGAGAACCCGCGCCGGTCGATCGTCGCGCTGGTGTCCGACTTCTACGAGGGCGGCGACGCCGGACGTCTGGTCCGGTCGGTGAAGCAACTCGTGGAGCAGGGCACGCACGTGCTCGCGCTCGCCGCGCTGGACGAGGAGGCCGACCCGGCGTACGACCGGGCCACCGCCCAGCGGCTGGCTGACGTGGGCGCGGCGGTCGGCGCGATGACGCCGGGTGAGCTGGCTGCGTTCGTGGCCGAGCACGTGGGCCGGTAGGGGGACCGGATGATCCGTGACGACCTGATCGCGCTCACCCCGGACGTGCTGGCCGCGCTGAGCAACAGGGGCCTGGTGAAGCGCGCCACGAAGGAGGTCGACGCCGGTGAGCGGCCCGCGCTCACCGAGGACGCCGACGGCGCGGTGCGTGCCGCGTACCCGGACGGGGTGACTGTGACGCTGCCCGTGGGCGGCGGCCTGGCGGCCGGGATCTGCTCCTGCCCGGCGCCCGGCGTGTGCCGGCACCTGCTCGCCGTCGTGCTGACCTACCAGCGCACGCACGCCGATGCCCCGGACCGCGAGGCCACGCCGGACGGGGAGGCCGCCCCGGACACGGATGCCGCGCCGGGCCGGCACGCCGATCCAGGCGGGCAGGCTCCGGGCCCCGGCGCGTCGCGGGATCAGGAGGCTGCGCCGGGCAATGCGGCCGGGCCGGGCCGGGTCGCGGCGCCGGGCCGGGAGGGCGCCGCAGCCGGGCGTGAGCCGTGGCGGTGGTCGCCGGGCGACGTCACCGACGAGGAACTGGCCGCCGCGATCGGCGCGCCGGCGCTCACCGCCGCGCGACGACGGCTGCGGCGCGGCTACGCCGCTGTGGTCCACCGGCCGGACACCGCCGACCCGGTCCCGCGCGTGGAGCTGCCCACCGGCACGGTCCGCTTCCTGGTGCCCCGCCAGATCGGGTACGCGCGCGGCGACGCGGCCGACGACGGCGGTGAGGCGATCGCGCTCGCGGTGTGGGCGTGCCGGGCGGCCGACCGGGAACACCCGGACCGTCAGGAGGCGCAGGTACGCGTCGGCGGAACCGCCACCGTCACGGAGCGTCCGGCCCTGGACGCGGCGGTCGCGCTGGCCGCCGACGTGCTGCTGACCGGGGCCGCGCACCTGGGCTCCGGCGTGGACGCCCGGCTGGCGGCGACCCGGCGTGACCTCGACGCGGCCGGTCTGCGCTGGCCGCTGCTCGCCGTCGAGGACCTGGCCGGGCAACTGGAGGCGTACGCCGCGCGTGGCGCCCGGTACCGGCCGGAGACGTTCGCCGACCTGCTCGCCGAGTTGCCCGCGCGGCGACGCGCGGTGGTGAACGCGGGCGCCACCCCGGTGGAGCGGGTGCTCGGCACCCACGAGCCGGCGGAGACGCCGCTGCGGCGGGTACGGCTGACCGGCCTCGGTGCCCGGGTCCGGTGCAGTGGAGGCGAGGTGGGCGTGGACGTGGTGCTCGCCCACCCGGCGGCCGTCTCGGTGCTGGTGCTGCGCCGCGCCTACCCGGTCACCGAGGACGGCCCGCCCACCGGGCACGAGCTGGCCGGGCGGCGGGTCACCGGCGCCACGCTCGGCACGCTGGCCACCGGCAACGTGGTCTCCGAGTCGGCGGTGCGCAGCGCCGCGCACCGGCTCCGGATCGCCGCCGGCCGGCTGGCCCGCACCACGGTCACCCCCGGCGCGGGGGAGTGGTCCGGCCTGCCGCCCGGCCTGCTCGCCCGCGACCCGGACGCGCTCGCCGCCGAGCTGGCCGGGCGGCCACCCCGGCTGCTGCGCCCCCGCACCGCCGCCGAGTCGGTGCGGGTGCTCGCGCTCGGCGAGGTGCGCGCCATCGGGTACGCGGCCGGCGAGCAGCGCCTGCACGCCACGGTGACCGGGGCCGACGGCGGCACGGCGACCGTCACCGCCACCCACCACGCCGCCGCCCCTGGTGCACTCGACGCGCTCGCGGCGGCGCTCGGCGGCACACAAGGGCCGCCGCGTTACGTCAGCGGAACGGTACGCCGCGGCGCCGACGGGCTCATCGTCGAGCCGCTGGCGGTGGTCGCCGACGCGGTGGTCGTACCCGATCTGGCACCTGGGGTGGGCGACGGCCGGCTGACCGGCGCGGTCGACGCCCGGCCCGACCCGGTCGCCGCGGCGCTCGGTACGGCGTCGGCGCTGCTCGCCCAGGCCGCGCACACCGGCCTGCGGCACCTGCCGGTGGGCTTCCCCGACCGGCTGCGCGCGACGGCCGCCGCGCTCGGCGGAGTCGGCCTGGACCGCTGCGGCGCGGCCCTGTCCGGCCTGGCCGGGACGCTCGGCGCCGACCCCGGCGAACCGGCGGTACGGGCCTGGGTGGACGCCTGGATCCGGCTGTCGGTGACGGCGGAGTCCCGGTGAGCCGGTCCCCACGGCCGGGCCGGATCGCTACGGTGTGACGGTGGCGACCACGGCGGCGCAGGAGATCCAGGTGGGGGAGCGGCTGGTCCGCGTCTCCAGCCCCGACAAGCCCTACTTCCCGGAGCGCGGGCTGACCAAGCTGGACGTGGTCAGCTACTTCCTGTCCGTCGGCGACGGCATCCTGCGCGCGCTGCGGGACCGGCCGACCATGCTGGAACGCTGGCCGCGCGGCGTGTTCGAGGGCGCGAAGGTCGCCACCCGGCAGACCAACAAGGGCGACGCGTTCTACCAGAAGCGGCTCCCGGCCGGTGCGCCCGACTGGGTCCGCACCGCGCACATCACGTTCCCCAGTGGCCGTACCGCCGACGAGGTCGCCCCGAGCGAGCTGGCGGTGGTGATCTGGGCGGCCAACCTGGGCACGCTGCGGTTCCACCCGTGGCCGGTGTCGAAGGACGACGTGGAACACCCCGACCAGCTGCGCATCGACCTCGACCCGATGCCGGGCGTGGACTTCGCGCAGGTGGTGCCGGTGGCGCACGAGGTGCGCGCGTACCTCACCGAGCTGGGCCTGGAGGGCTTCCCGAAGACCACCGGCGGGCGCGGCATCCACGTCTACGTCTCGATCGAGCCGCGCTGGAGCTTCGGCGAGTGCCGGCGAGCGGTCCTGGCGCTGGGCCGGGAGATGCAGCGCCGCCTGCCCGACCTGGTCACCACCACCTGGTGGCGCGACCAGCGGGACCGGCCGGTCTTCGTCGACTACAACCAGATGGCCCGTGACCACACCATGACGTCGGCGTACTCGATCCGGCCGACGCCCGCGGCGCTGGTCTCGGCACCGCTGGAGTGGTCCGAGCTGAACGACGCCCGCCCGGAGGACTTCGACGTGCTCAGCATGCCCGAGCGGTTCGCCGAGCTTGGCGACCCGCACGCCGGGCTGGACGGGCGGCGGTACTCGCTGGAAGGGCTGTTGGAGCGGGCCGACGCGGAAGGGCTGGAGTCGCCGCCGGAACGCTGAGGCGGTCAGTCCCAGGGGCTCTGCGTGCCGTCGAACTCCTCGAACACCAGCCAGGTACGTGTGGACAGCACCCCGGCGATGCTCTGCACCCGGTCCAGCACCACGTCCCGCAACGTCGCGTTGTCCGGCGCCCGGACCAGCGCGAGGACGTCGTGCTCGCCGCTGAGCAGCGCCGCGTGCTCGATGTAGCGCACCCGGGCCAGCTCGGCGGAGACCTCCCGCCAGGTGTTCTGCTCGATGGTGAGCGCGATGTACGCCGACGTGCCCAGCCCGGCCGGCTCCGGCGCGACCCGCGCCGTGA
Source organism: Micromonospora sp. RV43 (assembly GCF_001029515.1). Classification (NCBI taxonomy): domain Bacteria; kingdom Bacillati; phylum Actinomycetota; class Actinomycetes; order Micromonosporales; family Micromonosporaceae; genus Micromonospora; species Micromonospora sp. RV43. Next base: position 34,121 of record NZ_LEKG01000060.1, read on the forward strand.
ACCCGGTCAGCACCCCGTCGCGCAGCAGCCGCTCCACCCGGGCGTACGCGTTGGTGCGGGAGACGTGCACCCGTTCGGCGAGCGTACGGATGGACGTCCGGGCGTCGCGGACCAGCTCGCGCAGGATCCGCCGATCCACCTCGTCGAGCGGCCCGGCCGAACGTCCCGTTCCGCCCGCCGCGCCCGGTGTGGCGCCGGTCTCCTGGCTCACCTCAGCCGCCCTCCTGTGCCATTCGTCCCGCGTTCATCCCGGATGTTGAGTCAATCATCCACGACCGGGAGCATAGGGCCACCACACGTCCAGGAGGTCCCCGCCGTGACGACCACACCCCAGGCGGTCCGCAGGGCATCCCCGCGCACCCGCCGGAAGTCCACCCCGGCCGCACCCGACCCGTCGGCCGGCTTCATGCCGCAGCGGGAACCGGTCCGGCTGCTCGAACCCGACGGGACTCCGCTGCCGGCCCGCGACGACTACCCGGAGCCGCCGGTCGAGACGCTGCGCGAGATGTACCGGCGGATGGTCGTCGGCCGCCGCTTCGACGTGCAGGCCACCGCGCTCACCAAGCAGGGCCGCCTCGCCGTCTACCCGTCCGCCCGCGGCCAGGAGGCGTGCCAGATCGGCGGCGTCCTCGCGCTGCGCGACACCGACTGGGTGTTCCCCACCTACCGCGAGTCGATGGCACTGACCGCGCGCGGCCTCGACCCGGTCGAGGTGCTCACGCTGCTGCGCGGCGACTGGCACTGCGGGTACGACCCCGCCGCCACCCACACCGCGCCGCAGTGCACCCCGCTCGCCACCCAGTGCGTACACGCCGCCGGGCTGGCCTACGGCGAGTCGTACCAGGGGCGTGACACAGTGGCGCTGGCGTTCATCGGCGACGGCGCTACCAGCGAGGGCGACTTCCACGAGGGCATCAACTTCGCCGCCGTGTTCAAGGCACCCGTCGTCTACCTGGTGCAGAACAACAAGTACGCGATCAGCGTGCCGCTGTCCCGGCAGACCGCCGCGCCGAGCCTCGCCTACAAGGGCGTCGGCTACGGCGTACCCAGCGAGCAGGTCGACGGCAACGACCCGGTGGCGGTGCTGGCGGTGCTGGAGCGCGCCGTCGCGCACGCCCGCGCCGGCAAGGGCCCCTACCTGGTCGAGGCCCACACGTACCGGATGGAACCGCACACCAACGCCGACGACCAGACCCGCTACCGCGACGCCGACGAGGTCGAGGCGTGGCGCGACCGCGACCCGATCGCCCGGCTCGAGGCGTACCTGCGGGCCAAGGGCGTCCTCGACGACGCCGCCGTCGCGGCGGTCGCCGAGGAGGCCGAGGAGTACGCCGCGGCGCTGCGCCGCCGGATGGACGCCCAGCCGACGGTGGACCCGCTGAGCCTGTTCGACCACGTGTACGCCGAGCCGACGCCGCAACTCGTCGAGCAACGCGAGATGGTCCGGGCCGAGCTGGCCGCCGACGCGGAGGGGGACGCCTGATGGCCACCATGACCATGGCGAAGGCGCTCAACGCGGCGCTCGCCGACGCGATGCTCGACGACGACCGGGTGCTCGTCTTCGGTGAGGACGTCGGCCAGCTCGGCGGCGTCTTCCGGATCACCGACGGGCTTCAGGCCCGGTTCGGCGACAAGCGCTGCTTCGACACCCCGCTCGCCGAGGCCGGCATCGTCGGGTTCGCCGTCGGCCTGGCCATGTCCGGGCTGCGGCCGGTGGTCGAGATGCAGTTCGACGCGTTCGCGTACCCGGCGTTCGAGCAGATCGCCTCGCACGTGGCGAAGCTGCGCAACCGCACCCGCGGCGCGCTGAGCGTGCCGATCGTCATCCGGGTGCCGTACGCCGGCGGCATCGGCGGCGTGGAGCACCACTGCGACTCGTCCGAGGCGTACTACGCGCACACCCCCGGCCTGAAGGTGGTCACGCCCGCGACGGTGGACGACGCGTACTCGCTGCTGCGCGCCGCCATCGACGACCCCGACCCGGTGGTGTTCCTGGAGCCCAAGAAGCTCTACTTCACCAGCGCAGAGGCGGATCTGCCGGCCCGTACCGCGCCGATCGGCACCGCCGTGGTGCGCCGCCCCGGCACCGACGCCACGCTGATCGCGTACGGCCCGGCCGTGCCTGTCGCGCTCGCCGCCGCCGAGGCCGCCCGCGAGGAGGGCTGGGACCTGGAGGTCGTCGACGTCCGCAGCATCGTGCCGTTCGACGACGCCACCGTCACCGCCTCGGTCCGCCGTACCGGCCGGTGCGTGGTGATCCAGGAGGCGCAGGGCTTCGCCGGTGTCGGCGCGGAGATCGCCGCGCGGGTGCAGGAGCGTTGCTTCCACGCCCTGCACGCTCCGGTGCTGCGTGTGTCCGGCCTGGACATCCCGTACCCGGCGCCGATGCTGGAGCACACCCACCTGCCCTCGGTCGACCGGGTGCTGGACACCGTGGCCCGGCTCCAGTGGGACGACCAGCCCGACACCAGGTGGGTGGCGGCATGACCGAACGCACCGAGCGGAGCGAGGGCCGTGAGGGCATGCCCGGCCGGTACAGCATGACCGAACACGCCGAGCGGAGCGAGGGCCGTGAGGGCATGCCCGGCCGGCACGGCATGAGCACGGCTGTGGGTACGCGGGACTTCCTTCTGCCGGACCTCGGGGAAGGGCTGAGCGAGGCGGAGATCGTCGAGTGGCGGGTCGCAGTCGGCGACGTGGTCACAGTGGACCAGACGGTGGTCGAGGTGGAGACCGCCAAGGCCGTGGTCGACGTGCCGTGCCCGTACGCCGGCCGGGTCGTGGCCCTGCACGGCGCGGCCGGTGAGGTACGCCCGGTGGGCCAGCCGCTGATCACAATCGCCCCGCTCGACGACGCCCCCGATCCGCACGCCACCTACCGCGAGGAGGAGCGGGCCGGCTCCGGCAACGTCCTGATCGGCTACGGCACCGGCCACGGCGGCACGGGTCGGCGGCGGCGCCGTCCGCGGCTGGCGCTGGCCCCCGAGCCCGGTACGCCGGTCACGGCGGACCTGGCGTCCGGTCCGGCGGCCGGCTCTCCGGCTCCGGTGGGCTCGCAGGCTCCAGCGGGCTCTCCGGTTCCGGCCGGCCCGGTTCTGGCCGGTTCATCGCGTCCGGCGGGCTCCGTTTCGGCTGGCTTGTCGGCTCCGAACGGCACGGCCGCCTCGGCGGACCGCACGGCTGAGCCGGAACCGACCGGCGTGCAATCGGCGCCGCTCGTCATCTCGCCGATCGTGCGGCGGCTGGCGAAGGAGCACGGCATCGACCTGGCGTCGCTGCGCGGCACCGGGCCGGGCGGCGTGATCCGCCGGGCCGACCTGGACGCCGCCGTGGCCGCGCCCGCTGCTCCGGCGGCCCGGCTGGCAGCGGTGCCGGACGCCCCGGCCGCGCACGTCGGGCTCGCCCTGGCCGGCGACGGCGACACTGTCATCCCGCTCACCGGCATCCGCAAGGTGATCGCCGACAAGCTCTCCCGCAGCCGGCGGGAGATCCCCGAGGTGACGATCTGGGTCGACGTGGACGCCACCGGCCTGCTGGAGACGCGTGCCGCGATCAACGCGGCCACCCCTGACACGCCGGTGAGCATCCTGGCGCTGCTGGCCCGGATCTGCCTCAGCGGCCTGCGGAAGTACCCGCAGCTCAACGCGCACGTCGACACCGAGGGCCAGCGGATCGTCCAGTCCGCGGGCGTACACCTGGGCATCGCCGCGCAGACCCCGGCGAAGGAGCACGGCATCGACCTGGCGGCGCTGCTCGGCGTCGGCCGGGCGGCGTGATCCGCCGGGCCGAGCTGGCCGCCGCACTCGCCGAGACCACTGCGGCGGCCCGGGCCGGCA
>NZ_LEKG01000364.1:0-1205 GCF_001029515.1 Micromonospora sp. RV43
CTGCACGAGAAGCTGGACACCACCACCGCCGGGGGCATGTTCGTCTTCCACGTCTTCGCCGCCCTGGCCGAGTTCATCCGCACGATCATCGTGGCCAACACCAACGAGGGCCTGGCCGCCGCCCGCGCCCGCGGCCAACGCCTCGGCCGCCCGCCGGCGATGACCCCGGAGAAGGTCGCCTACGCGATGCAGCTCCTGGCGGAGCCGGACCGGTCGATCTCGTCGATCGCGAAGCTGCTCGGGATCTCCCGCAGCACCCTGTACAAGGCGCTGCCCGCGCTCGTCCCGCCGCAGCTGGCCCGGGAACGCCTGGCGGCGCAGATCGCCGCGCTGCCGGCCGACACCCGGCCCGCGCCCTCGCTGCGCCCGTACGACGCCCTGCTCAACCAGGAACCAGCCCGGTCGTGACCCCGAGGGAGACGGAACCGGCCGGCTGGCGGCTCGCCCGGGAGCTGGCCAGGAGCCTCTGGCGCGAGCTGCGCGCCGGCCCGCAACCGCTTCCCGTGCTCTACCTCGCCTGCGACGGCTGCGGCCAGGTCACCGCGCACACCCGGGTGCAGAAGGTCATGAGCATCAGCGACGGAACACTCACCACCTCGCCACCAGAAGCGGTGTGCGAGGCGTGCGAGCACGCCCAGCCCGCGCGATCGGCGACGAGCTGCCCGCCGACACCACGGTCATCTGCACCGGTCACCGGTTCCGGCGGCTCGGATTCCGGCGCCGACGCACGGTGTGCGGCGAAGCCTTCGCCGTCCCGGTCGCTGCGGTGCTAGTGGTTTGTCCGTGGTACGTGACCCGGCAGGCCGGGCCTGGTCGCAGCCCGGGGCAGGCGACGTAGTGACGGGTGGCTGTTTAAGGCAGGCGTGAAACACCTGGTCCGGGCAGGTGCCGGGGTGACGGACGGATCGGCATATGTCAGCGCGACGACCCGCTCGGTCACCGGTGGTGCAAGTTGCAGGATCTGCCGCTATCGATCCTTGTTGTCGATCGTCGCTGATGGTTGCGGTGCGGTGTCTGGTTGTAACCGAGGAGCCTTAGGGAGGTCTCATGAGGATCACCAGAGCACTACTCGCCGCCGGGCTGACGGTCGTGTCGATCGCGGCGGTCCTGCCCGGCGCGGCGTCGGCCGCGCCGTCGTGGAAGGGCCTGACCGGCCCGGCCGGGACCGGGTTGCAGGCCTGCGTGGCGCAAGCGAAGACGCAGCG
>NZ_LEKG01000061.1:0-37860 GCF_001029515.1 Micromonospora sp. RV43
GCGTAGGAGCGCAGGGCCCGCAGGAAGTCGACCTTGCGGAAGTCGGGCCAGTTCAGCTCGCAGAAGTAGAACTCCGAGTGCGCGCTCTGCCAGAGCATGAAGCCGGAGAGTCGCTGCTCGCCACTGGTCCGGATGATCAGATCCGGGTCCGGCAGCCCCTTCGTGTAGAGGTGCTCGGAGATGTGGTCGACGTTGATCGAGGTGGCCAGTTCCTCGATCGTGCCGCCGTTGGCCGCGTGCTCCAGCAGCAGCGAGCGGACCGCGTCGGCGATCTCGCGCCGCCCGCCGTACCCGACTGCGATGTTGACCTGAGCCCCGCCGTCGCGGTCGCGGGTGCGTTCCTCGGCGGCCTTGAGCGCGGCGGCGTGCTGCGCCGGCAGCACGTCGAGCGCGCCGACCATCCGCAGCCGCCAGGGGTTGCCCTCCTCGGCCAGCTCGGTGGTGAGGTCCTCGATGATCTGGAGCAGCGGGTCCAGCTCGGCGGCCGGGCGGGACAGGTTGTCGGTGGAGAGCAGCCAGAGTGTGACGTGCCCGACGCCTGCCGCGTCGCACCAGCGGAGCAGCTCCTTGATCCGTTCGGCGCCCATCCGGTGGCCGTCGTTCGGGTCGACGAAGCCCATCTCCCGGGCCCATCTGCGGTTGCCGTCGCACATCACGCCGACGTGTGCGGGTACGGGCTTGCCCGCGAGCTTCGCCGTCAGCCGGCGCTCGTACACGGAGTAGAGGAGTTTCCGCAGAGTCATCACCTTGCAGGGTAGCGACCCGCGGGAGAGATCAGTGTCTCGGTGGCATATCACCTGACTGTGCGCCGGTCCGGCGTGGTCGCGGCAGGTCCGCCCCGATCGCCATCAGGGTGCGCGCGTCCAGCCGGCCGTCGCCGAGTCCCAGCTCCACCACGGTGCGGTAGACGCGTTCGTCCCGCCGGGCCGCGCCGACCACCGCGTCGACCACCCGGCGCCGACGGGCCAGCCACGCGGCCACCGAGCTGTGCCGCAGGTGGGTGCCGAGCCGGGCGCGCAGCGCGGCGGCGTACACCCGGGCGGCCTCGGCCGGGGAGCCGGCCGCCGCCGCGCCGGCGAGCGCTCCGGACCGAAGCGCGTAGAAGATGCCCTCGCCGGTGAACGGGTTGATCAGCGACAGCGCGTCCCCGGCCAGCACCACCCTGCCCCGGCCGGGCGCGGGCCGGTGGGTGGACAGCGGCAGGTGGTGGGCCCGCAGGTCGGTCACCGTGGCCGCGTCGACGTCCGGGAGCAGCGCGGCCATCCGGTCCAGCAGGTGCGCGCGGGTCAGCGGTTCGCCGCGCAGCACCTCCCCGTACCCGACGTTCGCGCGACCGTCGCCGATCGGAAAGGCCCAGGCGTACGCGGGCCAGCGCGCCGCCGAGGTCACGATCAGTTGTTCGGGCGGCCCGGCCGGTGTGGGCGCGTAGCCCCGGATGGCGAGCGCCAGGTGCCGGTCCGGGTTGACCGGGTGGCCGAGCGCCCGCCGTACCACCGATCCGGCGCCGTCAGCGCCGACCACCGCCCGCGCGGACAGCTCTCCGTCGAGCACCACCCGTTCGGCGCCGATGTCCACCCGGCGTACGGTGTGTCGCCGCAGCTCCGCGCCCGCCGCCACCGCCGCTGCGACCAGGCGTGCGTCGAACACCTCGCGGGGCACCGTGTACGCGGGCCGGGGCAGCGTCCGGGCGACGGTGCCGCCACCGGGGCCGACCAGGCGCAGCGCGGGCAGTGGCGCGTAGCCGTCGACCGCGCCGGTCACGCCCAGCTCGGCGAGGACGTCCAGCGCGTGCGCGGCGATGCCGTCTCCGCACGCCTTGTCGCGGGGGAAGTCGGACCGGTCGAGCAGCAGCACCCGCGCCGCCCCGGGCGACGATCATGAGGTTGACGGCAGCGAAGGAGATCGAATCCGCCGCCAACTTCATGGTCAACCGAGTGAGGGCGGGGTGCGGGTGGCGCGGTGGAGGGAGTAGAAGGTGAGGGCCGCCGCCGTGACCAGGGGGGCGCCGTCGCGGATCAGGCCGTCGGTGCCGAGCAGCCACCAGCACAGCGGCAGGTCGATCGCCAGGACGCCGAGTGTGACCACTACCAGCGCCCGGCGCGCCCATGCCCGGTCGCGCAGCAGGAAGGCGGTGCAGAACAGCACGGCGTAGCTGACCGCGATCCCGGCGCCGAACCAGAAGATCAATGCCGGAACGGCGGCCAGCCGCCCGTCCAGTACGGCGCCGGTCGCGACGAGCGCCGGCACCAGCATCAGCGGGCTGTAGGTGAACGCCGCGACCCGGGCGGTGAGCAGCCAGCCGTTCGCCTGCGGGCGCTTCGGCGCCATCTCCCGCCAGGCGATCGTCCCGCCCTCGACGACCAGGCCCTTGCGGTGCCGGACCAGGTGCGCGCGGATCGCCTCGGAGCGGTAGAGCAGCACCACCACGGCGACGCAGAGCGCGGTGAGCACGGCGAACCCGACCAGGCCCGGCAGCGCGGGCACCCCCTGCCGGGGCACGATCAGCCGCCCGACCGCGAAGATCGTGGTCACGGCCAGGATCAGCCCGAACGGCCGCGCACCCGCCCGGCCCTTGTTCACCTGCCCGATCAGCAGCAGGAAGCCGAGCGACCGGAGCATCGCCCAGCCGGTGCGTACGGCCAGACCGAACTCCTGCTCCGGGGCGTACCAGTAGTTGAGCAGCTCGACCACGACGGTGGCCGCCGCGGTCACGGCGAGCAGCGTGGTGAGCGCCCGGACGGCGGACGGCCGCCGGACCTCGACAGGTTCAGCGGCCGTCCTCATGGCATCCGATGTTGCCCGGCGGGGGCAACAGGCACACCTGTTACTTCTGCGGCTCCGCGTCGAGCCGGGCACGCAGCGCGTCCAGCTCGGCCCAGAGCACGCCGGGGAGCTTGTCCCCGAACTTCTCGAACCACTCGGTGACCAGCGGCAGCTCGTTGCGCCACTCGTCCGCGTCGACCTTCAGCGCGATCCGGACGTCCTCCGGGGTCATGTCCAGACCCTCGACGTCGAGCGCGTCCTGCGCCGGCACCATGCCGATCGGCGTCTCCACGGCCTCGGCCCGGCCCTCCAGCCGCTCGATGACCCACTTGAGCACGCGGGAGTTCTCGCCGAAGCCCGGCCAGAGGAAGTTGCCCTCGGCGTCCTTGCGGAACCAGTTCACGTAGTAGATCTTGGGCAGCTTGGCCTCGTCGCCGTCCGCGCCCTTGCCCATCTCGATCCAGTGCCGGAAGTAGTCGCCGGCGTTGTAACCGATGAACGGCAGCATGGCCATCGGGTCGCGGCGGACCACGCCGACCGCGCCGGAGGCCGCGGCGGTCGTCTCCGAGGAGAGCGTGGCGCCCATGTAGACGCCGTGCACCCAGTCGCGGGCCTCGGTGACCAGCGGGATGGTGTCCCGGCGGCGGCCACCGAACAGGATCGCGTCGATCGGCACGCCGTTCGGGTCGTAGTAGTCGTCGGCCAGGATCGGGCACTGCGTGATCGGCGTGCAGAAACGGCTGTTCGCGTGCGAGGAGAGGCTCTCGCTCTCCGGCGTCCAGTCGTTGCCCTTCCAGTCGATCAGGTGCGCCGGCGGCTCACCCATGCCCTCCCACCAGATGTCGCCGTCGTCGGTGAGCGCCACGTTGGTGAAGATGGAGTTGCCCCGGTCCAGCGTCCGCATGGCGTTGGCGTTGGTCTTCCAGTCGGTGCCGGGTGCGACGCCGAACAGGCCGTACTCGGGGTTGATCGCGTAGAGGCGGCCGTCCGCGCCGAACCGCATCCAGGCGATGTCGTCGCCGATGGTCTCGACCTTCCAGCCCGGGATGGTCGGCTCCAGCATGGCGAGGTTGGTCTTGCCGCAGGCCGACGGGAAGGCGCCGGCGATGTGGTAGACCTTGCCCTCCGGCGAGGTGATCTTGAGGATCAGCATGTGCTCGGCGAGCCAGCCCTCGTCGCGCCCCATCACGCTGGCGATACGCAGCGAGTAGCACTTCTTGCCGAGCAGCGAGTTGCCGCCGTAGCCGGAGCCGTACGACCAGATCTCCCGGGTCTCCGGGAAGTGCGAGATGTACTTGGTCTCGTTGCACGGCCACGCCACGTCCTGCGCACCCGGCGCGAGCGGGGCGCCGATGGAGTGCAGCGCGTGCACGAAGTCGGCGTCGTCGCCCATCGCCTCCAGGATCGACGACCCCATCCGGGTCATGATCCGCATCGAGGCGACGACGTACGGGCTGTCGGTGATCTCCACGCCGAACATGGGGTTCTCGGCCTCGACCGGGCCCATGCAGAACGGGATGACGTACATGGTGCGCCCGCGCATGCTGCCGCGGTACAGCTCCGTCATCGTCCGCTTCATCTCGGCCGGCGCCATCCAGTTGTTGGTGGGGCCGGCGTCCGCCTCGTCGACGGAGCAGATGAAGGTGCGCTCCTCCACCCGGGCGACGTCCGTGGGGTCGGTACGCGCGTAGAACGAGTTGGGCTTCTTCTCGGGATTGAGGCGGATCAGGGTGCCGTTCTCGACGAGTTCGTCGGTGAGGCGGCGCCACTCCTCATCAGACCCGTCCACCCAGACCACACGGTCCGGGGTGGTCAGTTCCGCGACCTCACGTACCCAGGCGAGCAGCTTGGGGTTGGACGTCGGGGCCTGATCGATACCCCGAACAGCAGCCGGAGCAACCATGTCACTTCTCCTTGTGGTCGACGCTGACCGATCTATGGGGTGCACGAGTTCCGGCGGGCTGGTACGCCGCCTCGTGGAAACCTGGGATTGGGCTCAGCGTAAACCGGACTGCCTCGTCAGTCAGTGGGACTGGTTGTGAAGAACTGCACAAGGTACGGCCACGCTGCGGCATCACGATCTGATACCCGCTTTCGCGCGCAGTTTCACGCAAATCCTGCGGTGAACCTTCGACGGCCGGGTCCGGCACCGAGTGACCCGCGACGCCCGATCGCGTTGAAGCGTACGAACATGTCGCGAAAGACGATTCCGTGATGCGCTCCACAGATTCGCACAGCGCGTTATGCTCTGCTCACGGACATCGAGAACGGGCGACGCCTCTCCGACCCAGGCAGCCCGAGCGCGACGGCCGCGGCGAAGCCGTCGTGGCCGACTCGCCGTTGCAGTCCGCCCGGTTACCGCGCAACCGGTACTCTCGGCGGGTGGCCGCGACGATGACCGGAGACCAACCGGGGGCTCCGCAGACCCGCCGGGGTCCGATCGGAGCACTGCTCGACCGTTTCGGTCACCTCATCCACGAGCTGAGCAAGTTCGCCACCGTCGGCGGCCTGGCCTTCGTCGTGGACTTCATCCTCTTCAACTACCTGTCCAGCGGCCGGGACATGGCACCGCTGGCCGCGAAGACCATCTCCACGGTGATCGCCGCGACCGTCGCCTTCCTCGGCAACCGGTTCTGGACGTGGCGGCACCGGCAGCGGTCGAACCCGGCCCGCGAGTACGCGCTGTTCTTCTTCTTCAACGCGGTCGGCCTCGGCATCGCGGTGGCCTGCCTGGCGATCAGCCACTACGGGCTGGGCGCGATCTGGCCCGCGGTGTTCCAGACGCCCCTGGCCGACAACATCGCCAGCTTCGTCGTCGGCACCGGCCTGGGGACGCTCTTCCGGTTCTGGTCGTACCGACGGTTCGTCTTCGTCGAGGCGGGAACACCTCCCGTTCCGGCAACGAGCCACGACCGAGAGTCCGGGGCGTGACGAACCGCCCATCCCGACCCGCCGGGCCCAGCCGGCCCAGCCAACTGCCTAAGGTGTTCCGCATGCCTGGAGTCCGTCTGCTGCCCGAGCGCTGGCAGAAGTTCATCCACGAGGCGCTCAAATTCGGCATCGTCGGCGGCATCAACACCGTCATCAATTACGCGGTGTTCAATGCGCTGGCACTCACGGTTTTCCGTGACGGTCAACTGAAGGCGACAGTGATCGCGACGATTGTCGCCACGATCACGTCGTATCTGATGAATCGTCACTGGACGTACCGTGATCGACCGAAATCGGCACTCCGGCGCGAATACGTCCTGTTCTTCCTCTTCAACGGCGCGGGTCTGCTCATCGAACTCGGCGTCCTGGCCCTGGCCAAGTACGGCCTCGGCGTACACGGCCTGCTCGCGCTGAACGTCGCCAAGACCATCGGTGTCCTGCTGGCCACGCTGTTCCGCTTCTGGTCGTACCGCACGTTCGTCTTCCAGCCGGTACCCAAGCACGCCGAGGAGACCTGGCACTCGGTGCCGCGTGACGAGTGGGACAACGTCGCCGAGATGGACCCGGTGGCCGAGCTGGCCGAGTCGGTCAGCGAGCTGGAGGAGGAGGAACCAGCTCCGGGCGCCGGCCGGGTGGCCGACTTCCCGCCACCGCGTGGCCGCCCCGCACCCGCGGACGCCGGACTGGGTGGCGCGCTCGGCACCGACCTGGACGCCGAACTCGCCGCGGAACTCGAGCCCCGCCGCGCCCGCCGCTGAACGACGAAAGGCCGGCACCCCTGACACGGGGTGCCGGCCTTTTCCGTCGGTCAACGTCAGGGCTGGTCGCGCAGGGCCTTGCCCTCGGTCATGTCGGCCAGGATCTCGCGCATCTCGCCGTCACCCAGGCTGTGCTTGTCGTGGTGCGCCTCGACCAGCTCGTAGAGCTTCGTCTGAACCTTGTCCACGCCCGGCACGTCGTGCAGCACCGACTGGCCGCGCTCACCCGCCGACTCGATGGTCAGCGTGCCGCAGCCGAGCAGCCGCTCCACGAAACGCTGGTGCATGGCGTGGTCGTTGATCCGGGTCAGCGGCAGGTCCCGCCGGTTACGCGACAGCACCCCCTGCTGGAGCAGCACCCGCTCGTTGGTGAACAGGTAGTGCGTGGTGCGCCAGACCAGGAACGGCCACAGACCCAGCCACAGCACCAGCGCCAGGCCGACCACCGCGATTGCGTAGAGCGCGATCGTGCCGCCGCTGCCGTCGGGCAGCAGGAGCCACCCGGCGACGACCGCCGCGACGGCGAGCACGAGCACCAGGACCGGCCGGATCAGGGCCTTCCAGTGCGGGTGCAGGTGCAACACGACGTGCTCGTCCTCGGTGAGCACGTCTTCGGGGAACGCCACGGCTGAACCTCCTCGCAGAACCGGACGCGCTGACCGTAACCGGTCGGCGCATCCGGCCGGCATCGGCCGCGCGGACGGCTACCCGTGGTTGTTAACAGGGGGCCCTTCCTCTACCGGAGGCGTTAAGAGGGTGCCCTTCCTTTCACCGCAGGTGCAGCACGTCGCCTGCGGCCAGCCGCAACGTCTCGGCGCCCGTCTCGACCAGGAGCTGCCCGTCGGCGTCCACGCCGGTGGCGGTGCCGTGCGCCTCGCTGCCGTCGGGCAGCAGCACCCGCACCTGGCGGCCGACTGTGGCGCACCCCGCCAGGTACGCCTCACGCAGCCCACTGGCCTCCGCGTCGCCTCCGGCGTCACGCCAGCGCTCGTACCAGTCGGCGAGCGAGCGCAGCAGCGCCCGCAGCAGCGGATCGCGGTCGGTGGCGGTGGCGCCGGCGAGCTGGAGCGACGTGGCGGGCAGCCCGGTCGGGTTCTCCGGCAGCTCGTCGGCGCGCAGCGTCACGTTCAGCCCGACACCGACCACGATCGCCGGCGGCCTGTCGTTCTCCCCCGGCACCGCCTCGGCCAGCACCCCGGCGCACTTCGCACCGTCCACCAGCAGGTCGTTGGGCCACTTCAGCCGCGCGTCCAGCTCGGCCAGCAGCCGTACCGCCTCGGCCAGCGCGACACCGGCCAGCAGCGGCAGCCAGCCGTACCCGGTGGTGGGCACGGGCGACCAGTCGCGCTCCGCGACCGCCTCGCCGGGCCGCAGCAGCACGCTCGTCGCGAGACCGGCGCGCGGCGGCGACTGCCAGACGCGGCCCCGGCGGCCGCGGCCGGCGGTCTGCCGCTCGGCGACCACCACCAGGCCCTCCGGCTCGCCGGCCCGCGCCGCGGCCACCACGTCCGCGTTCGTCGAGCCGGTCTCGGCCAGCAACTCCAACCGGCGCCAGGGCCCGTGCGGCGCGACGAGCGCGCGCCGCAGCCGGGCCGCCGACAGCGGCGGTCGGTCCAGATCGGTGTACGGCGAGCCGGGCATCCCGCCAGCCTACGGCCACCGGGTCCGCCGGTCGCCGCGAAGCGGTGAGGCGCACTGCACAGCCTCAGACACCTGAACCATCGTTATATTCCACGGGTGACTACCGAGACCGGGTTCAACATCCACACGACCGCCGGCAAGCTGGCGGACCTGGAGCGACGGCTCGACGAGGCGGTGCACGCCGGGTCGGCACGCGCGGTCGAGAAGCAGCACGCGCGGGGCAAGAAGACCGCCCGCGAGCGGATCGAGATGCTCCTCGACGAGGGCTCGTTCGTCGAGCTGGACGAGTTCGCCCGGCACCGCTCGACCAACTTCGGGCTGGAGAAGACCCGCCCGTACGGGGACGGCGTGGTGACCGGCTACGGCACCGTGGACGGCCGGCAGGTCTGCGTCTTCTCGCAGGACTTCACCGTCTTCGGCGGCTCCCTCGGCGAGGTCTTCGGCGAGAAGATCGTCAAGCTGATGGACCTCGCCATGAAGATCGGCTGCCCGGTCGTCGGCATCAACGACTCCGGCGGCGCGCGGATCCAGGAGGGCGTCACCTCCCTCGGCCTCTACGGCGAGATCTTCTTCCGCAACGTCCGGGCCAGCGGCGTCATCCCGCAGATCTCGCTCATCATGGGCCCGTGCGCGGGCGGCGCCGTCTACTCCCCGGCGGTCACCGACTTCACCGTCATGGTCGACCAGACCTCGCACATGTTCATCACCGGCCCCGACGTGATCAAGACGGTCACCGGCGAGGACGTCGGCATGGAGGAACTGGGCGGCGCCCGCACCCACAACACCCGCAGCGGCAACGCGCACTACCTCGGCACCGACGAGGAGGACGCGATCGAGTACGTCAAGGCGCTGCTGTCGTACCTGCCGTCGAACAACCTGGACGAGCCGCCGGTCTTCGACGCGCCCGCGATCCTCGACGTCACCGAGGAGGACCGGGAACTGGACACGCTGATCCCGGACTCGGCCAACCAGCCGTACGACATGCACGGGGTCATCGAGCACGTGCTCGACGACGGCGAGTTCCTCGAGGTGCAGCCGCTGTACGCGCAGAACATGGTGGTCGGTTTCGGCCGCGTCGAGGGGCGCCCGGTGGGCGTGGTGGCGAACCAGCCGATGCAGTTCGCCGGCACGCTCGACATCGCCGCGTCGGAGAAGGCGGCCCGGTTCGTGCGCACCTGCGACGCGTTCAACGTCCCGGTGCTCACCTTCGTCGACGTGCCCGGCTTCCTGCCCGGCACCGGCCAGGAGTGGGACGGCATCATCCGCCGCGGCGCGAAGCTCATCTACGCGTACGCCGAGGCCACCGTCCCGAAGGTCACAGTCATCACCCGCAAGGCCTACGGCGGCGCGTACGACGTGATGGGCTCCAAGCACCTCGGCGCGGACCTGAACTTCGCCTGGCCGACCGCGCAGATCGCGGTGATGGGCGCGCAGGGCGCGGTGAACATCCTCTACCGCTCGGAGCTGGCGAACGCCGAGGACCCGGCCGCCGTCCGCGCCGAGAAGATCGCCGAGTACGAGGACACGCTCGCCAACCCGTACATCGCGGCCGAGCGCGGCTACGTCGACGGGGTGATCCCGCCGCACGAGACGCGTACCCAGATCGTGCGGGCGCTGCGGGTGCTGCGCACCAAGCGCGAGACGCTGCCGCCGAAGAAGCACGGCAACATCCCGCTGTAGCCGACCTGGTGCCCCGCCACCGAGTCGGCGGGGCACCGGCGTCAGCAACCCGGGTTCGCGGCCACGCACATCCGCTCGGCGGCGACCCGGGCCATCTGCCGTACCTGTTCCTCGGTCACCCTGGCCTCGGGCACCTGGCCCTGGGGCAGGTCGGTCCGCAGCCGGCCGGACGGGATCAGCACCGTCACCAGGTCACCCACCCTTACGACCAGCCGGTCCTCGTACAACGGCGCATAGCCGGGCGGCCGGCCGGTCGCCTGGTCCGGCGGCACGCTCACCTCGTGGCGCAGCAGCAGCGCCTGATCTCCGGCGAAGCCGCTCGCCGCGACGTACCAGCGGTGCACGACCTCGGCGCTGACCATCCCCCGCTCGGTGTAGGCCTGGCCCGTCGTCCGCCACGCGCCGCAGGCCACGACAGTGCCCTCCAGGTCGGTGACGAACCGGCCCGCCGCCCCGGGTTCCATCCGGTAGACCTCTTGGGTGAGGACCGATCCGACGGTGGTCGCGGGCTCGGTCGGCGGTTCCATCAGGGTCTGCGACCGCGAGTAGCGCGAGCGCGGTTCCTCGGCCGGCCGCCCCTGTTCCCCGGCGCAGACCTGGAGGAGGTCGTCGACCCGGACCGGCTCGTCGAGGCCGGTCTCGCTGAGCCGCTCGCCTGTGGGAACGGGGATGTCGGCCGGTTCCAGCATCGCCTCGGCCACGATCTCCCCCGGCCCGTCGACGGCGCCGGCGGGCGGTGGCGGCGCACCGGCCCGGTCCACGAGGGTCGCGGTGAGCGCCGCGACGACCACCACCGAGACCGCGGCGAGCGCGGCGGAGCGCCGGCTGCGCCGCCGGGCCGTGGCCCGGATCGCCTCCGGCTCCGGCCAGGTGACGTTGCGCAGGTCCCGGTGCAGCAACTCCACGAGTGCGACGTCGTCAGGCATCTGCCGCCTCCTCTTCCAGGTCCACCACGGCGAGCAGCCCGGCGAGCGCGGTCCGCCCCCGGGACAGCCGGGCCTTGACGGTGCCGATCGGGGCCTCGGTCTCCCGCGCCACCTCGGCGACCGGCATGCCGAGCAGGTAGTGCATGGCGATCGCGGTGCGCTGGGCCTCGGGCAGCCGGCGCAGCGCGGCGACCACGTCCAGCGTCTCGGTGCTCGGCGCCGGCACGTCCGCCACCGCGCCATGGCGCAGGTAGGCACGGGCCCGGCTGCGCAGGCTGCGCCAGCGGCTCACCGCGATCCGGCTCGCCACCACACGTACCCATGCCTCCGGATCGTCGTACGCACGCACTGTGGACCACCGCTGCCAGGCCCGGATGTACGCCTCCTGCACGGCGTCCTGCGCCTCGGCGAGGTCGCCGGTGAGCACGTAGACGAAGCCGAGCAGCCGCTGCCGGCTGCCCCGGTAGAACTCGTCGAAGCCGTCGCTGTCGGGCACCTGCCACCTCCCCGTGTTCGTGAGGGGACACGCCTGGCGGCGCGGCGCGGGTTGCCCGCTCAGCCGAGCAATTTCTCCAACTCGCCGAGCGGGAAGCCGCCGGCCGGGATCCGGTCCTGGACCGCCCGGCGTACCGCGGTCTGCACCGCCGCGTTGGCCGGGGTGGGAACGCCGTGCAGTCGCCCGAGCAGCACGATCTCGCCGTTGAGGTGATCGGTCTCGACCGAGCCCGCACCACGGGCCAGGCTCTGCCAGGTGGAGCCGCCGGAGCGCTCCTCGCCGCCCACCGGCCGGTGCGACACCAGGTCACCGCGTTCCGCGGCCTCCTCCTCGACCGAGGTGTGGGCGATGCCCGCGGCCGCGAGCGCCGCCTCGCCCTCGGCGCGTACCCGTTTCGGCAGGGCTTCGGGCACGTCCCGGCCGAGCAGCGCCTGGAGGCCGTTGCCGAGGTTGGCGAGCAGCTTGCCGTACTTCCAGCGCATCACGTCGTCGCGCACCGGCGCGACGAACCCGGCGGCGGTCAGGTCGGCGGCGACCGCGCGGCTGGTGTCGTCGGCGCCGCTCGGGTAGCGGCCGATGTGCAGCATGCCCGGATGCGGATGGCCGTTGGCGACCACCACGCCCGGTTCCAGGTGGGTGGCGGGCAGCCACACGCACACCGGGTGTACGCGGGCGAAGCGCCGCAGCGCGGCCGGCTCGTTCGCGACGCCGTTCTGGGCCAGCACGACCGGCAGCCGTTCGCCCGCCGTCCCGCCACCCTCGACCGGGGCGTCCGCCCAGACGTCGAGCGCCGACACGGTGTCCTGCGACTTCACGGTGAGGACCAGCACTGTGTCCGCCGGCAGCGGCGGCCCGTCCGGCCCGGCCACCGCCGGGAGCCGGCCGGTCACGTCACGGTCCGGCGTGCGCAGCGTCAGACCCCGCTCCCGGAGCGCGCCCAGGTGCGCGCCGCGGGCCACGAGCGTCACGTCGTGGCCGGCGTCGGCCAGGAGTACGCCGATGGTGCCGCCGACCGCGCCCGCTCCGATGATCACGTATCGCACGGTCCGATTCTGCCCTGCCACGTAGCGGCCCGCTCCGCAGCGCGATACGGCGCGCTGCGGGCCGGCTCGGCGCGGCTCGGCCCGTTCGTGCGGCTCGGCGCGTTTGTGCGGTTCGGCTCGGTCAGGCGGTGAGGCCCGATTCGGCGAGGATCGGGCCGGCCAGCAGCAGCGCTCCGGCGGCGAGTGCGCCCACGCTCACCAGCAGGAACACGCCCACCCAGAACAGCGCCGGGAACGGCGTGATCCGGGCGAGCTGGTCGGCGTCGGACTGCGGCATCCGGCCCCGGGCGCGTTGCCGGTGCAGCTCGAACACCGGCCGTACGCCGCCGATCAGCAGGAACCAGACCGACGTCCAGGCGAACGCGGCCTGCACCTCGGGCGAGGTGTACCAGGAGACGGCGAGCACCACCCCACCGGTGACAAGTAGCGACAGCACGCCGAACAGGTTGCGGATCATCACCAGCATGGCCAGCAGCAGCGCCACCGCGAGCCAGAGCAGCAGCGTGATCCGGTTCCCGGCCAGCAGCCACGCGCCGCCGAGGCCGAGCAGCGACGGCGCGACGTATCCGGCGAGCAGCGTGAGGATCATGCCGGGCCCGGTGGGACGGCCGGCGGACAGCGTGAGCCCGGAGGTGTCCGAGCGCAGCCGGATGCCGTGCAGCCGCCGGCCGGTGAGCAACGCGACGAGCGCATGGCCGCCCTCGTGCGCGATGGTCACCGCGTTACGGGCGATCCGCCAGGGCAGCCGGGCCACGACCACCGCGAGCGCGACCACGGCGGTGACCACCACGAGCAGCGGCGGCGGGTCCGGCTGGGCGCTGGTCAGCGTGTCCCAGAGCGTGGTGAGACCGTCGATCAGGGGCATGGGCGGGGAGCCTACCGCCCCGAGCCGTGTCGTTCGACCGGCGTGCTCCCGCAGCCGGTCAGACTTGGCCGGGCAGTTACTGGAACGGAGATGATGTCGGGTGGATTCGGTAACTGGTGCGTCCGTGACCCCGCTGACCGAGGCCGATTATCTCGCGATGGGCGACGGTCACCACCGCGTCGAACTGTTCGACCGAGGACTGGTCGTCAGCCCCGCCCCGGACCTGCGGCATCAGCGGGTGGTGCGCCGGTTGGCGAACGCCGTCGAGTCGGTGGCCGCGCCGGTCGGGTTCTGCGTCCATCACGGCGTCAACGTTCGGCTCGGCGTCGACCGGATCATGATCCCCGACCTCGTCGTCACAGATGCCGACGACGAGGGCGCGATCCTGGACGCGGAACGTGTGGCGCTGGTCGGCGAGGTCGTCTCGCCCCGGAACTCCGGAGCCGACCCGGGTGTTGAAGATGCAGCTCTACGCGATCGCCCGGATTCCGTGGTACCTGCTCGTCGAGCAGGACGGCGACAGCCACTCGCTGCGGCTGCACCGGCTCGACGGCGCGCACTACGTCGAGGATGCCGTCGCCAAGGCAGGTGAGACGCTCAGTGTCACCGAGCCGTTCCGCTGGGCGATGGACCCGAGCGACCTGCGCTGATCCGCAACTGTCGCGCCACCTGGGCGAACGACGACCGTCGATGAAGATTTCCTTTCTTCCTATTGCGATCTAGGGCACTAACCTCCAAAGATGGGCATCAATCACCGGACGTCCCTCTGGAGGCAACCATGGCCCGTACCAGACTCTCCGTACGCCGGCTTCTCGCCGCCGGCCTGGCCGCCGCCGCCACCGCGGCCGCGGCCCTCGTGGCGACCGCCGGACCGGCCGCCGCCGCGACCACGCCCGGGATCGACGTCTCCCGATACCAGGGCAGCATCAACTGGACCAGCGTGCGCAACTCGGGCATCCAGTTCGCCTTCATCAAGGCCACCGAGGGTACGAGCTACAAGGACCCGAACTTCAACGCGAACTACGTCAACGCGTACAACGCCGGGGTGATCCGCGGGGCGTACCACTTCGCCCGCCCGAACATCTCCGCCGGTTCCACCCAGGCCAACTACCTGGCCAGCAACGGTGGCGCCTGGTCGGCCGACAGCCGTACGCTTCCCGCCGCGCTGGACATCGAGGGCAACCCGTACAGCGGCGGCTACTGCTACGGCCTGAGCACCACCGGCATGCGCAACTGGATCCAGGACTTCCTCAACACCTACCGCTCCCGCACCGGCCGGTACGCGGTCATCTACACCACCACGAGCTGGTGGAACCAGTGCACCGGCAGCTGGACCGGCCCGTGGGCCAACCACCCGCTGTGGCTCGCCCGCTGGGCCAGCGCGCCCGGCACGCTGCCGGCCGGCGCCCCGTTCTGGAGCTTCTGGCAGTACACCAGCACCGGCTCCGTCTCCGGGATCAGCGGCAACGTCGACCGCAACTACTGGAACGGCGACCGCAGCCGGCTGATCGCGCTTGCCAACAACACCTGACCGGCGCGCGAAAGCAATGGGACCGCCTCGTCACGAGGCGGTCCCGCTGTCGTCGTACCCGAGGTCAGGCTCTGCGGCGCGCGGTGGCCGGGACGGGCACCGGCGTCCGGCGCATCAGGCGCCACGCCGCCACACCGGCGACAGTGAGCGTCAGCACGCCGAGGACCGCAACCGGCGCGGACAGGCCGGCGCTGATCAGGAGCAGTACGACGTCGCCGAGCGCCACGAGCATCCACAGTGCCAGCCGCGGGCCGGTGTACCTCCGTCGGTAACCCATGTCGCGCCTCCTTCCGTCGTCGGAGGGATTCATACCCCCGACGACGGAAAGCCATGCGAGCGAGTTTCGTAACCGCGGGATTCCCGGTCAGTTCTTGCGGTCCGGCACGAAGCCCTTGGTGATGATCTCCCAGTTGGCCAGGTTGGCGTCCCAGTCCTTCGCGGGCACCTCCCAGCGCAACGCGAAGCCCCGGTTGCCGGCGGTCGCCACACCCCGGTTGCGGACGTGGAAGCGGGTGTCGCCGTTGCGCGTCTCCAGCCAGTCCCAGTCGGCGCAGGTGCGGAAGTAGGGATCGCACTTGGTGATGCCGACCAGCTTGTAGCCCCGCACACGCGATGCGCGGTACGGCTCCTGGCCCTTCCAGTCGGCGTACGCGTCGGGCTTCGGATCGGACGTCCACTGGATGAACAGCACCCGCCGGCTGCCGCCGACCTCGTAGAGCACGACGTTGTCCCCGCCGACCCGCGCCTGGAAGTTCTCCGGGATCGGCACCTTGAAGCCGTTCGGGCCGGTGTAGAGGCGCCAGCCGGCCGGCAACGCGGCCCCGGACGCCGACGGGCTGGCCGACGGCGTGGGGCTGGCCGACGCACTGGCCGCCGGAGCGCTCGGCGACGCGCTCTCGCTCGGCGCGGGCGGCGCCGCCGCCGACGCCGAGGTGCCGGCCGTCGGCTCACCGCCGTCGCCGTCGTCACCGCTGTTCAGCAGCGGCACGGCCACCACCAGGCCGACGAGCAGCAGCAGGACCAGCGCGCCGATCAGCAGGTTGCGCCGGTTGGGCGCGGACTTCTCGACCGGCAGCACCGTCGCCCGGCCGGTCGACGGCGCGGGATCGGCTGAAGCCGGAGCCGGGCTGACCGGCGCGGAGCCGGACGCGGCCGGGCTCACCGGCGCCGGGGTGTCGGTGACCGGCTCGCCGTCGAGTCGCGTCTCGTCCAGCGCCGGGTCGACGCCGTCCACCCGCGCCTCGTCGTCCACAAGCGTCTCGTCGGCCGAGGGCGCCGGGTCGAGCTTCGCCGTCGGATCGGCGGGCGGCGGGGTCACCTTCGCGGTGGGCCCGGCGTCCGAGGTGGGCGCCGGCACCTTCGCCGTCGGGTCGGCGGCTGCCGCCGTACCCCCGGTTGCGGCGACCCCGGACGCGGCGCGTTCGGCCTGGTCGGCCGGGCGCGGCGCGGGCACCAGCGGCGGGCGCGGCACGCGCGGACCGTTCGGCCCCGGCCGGCGTACGCCGTCCAGCAGCGAGATGCTCTTGGCGCGACGGCCGGCGGCCTTGCGCAGCATGCGCTCCGCCACCTCGGCGGTGATCCGCTCGTCCGGGTCCTTGCGCAGCAGGCCCTGGAGCACCGGCTTGAGCGGCCCGGCGTTGCGCGGCGGCGGCATCGGCTCGGTGGCGAGCGCGGCGAGCGTGGCGATCGCCGACGGACGCGCGTACGGCGACTTGCCCTCGACCGCCGCGTAGAGCGTGGCGCCGAGCGACCAGAGGTCGGCCTCCGGGCCGGCAGTGCCGTCGCGGGCGCGCTCCGGAGAGATGTACGCGGGCGAGCCCAGCACCATGCCGGTGCGTGTCACGTTCGGGTCGCCGGGGATGGTGGCCAGCCCGAAGTCGGTGAGCACCACGCGGCCGTCCTCGCCGAGCAGCACGTTGCCCGGCTTGACGTCGCGGTGCATGATCCCGGCCTTGTGCGCGGCCTTCAGCGCGTTCAGCACGCCGAGGCCGATCTCGACCGCCTTCGCCACCGAGACCGGGCCGTCCTCGGCGATGGTGTCCTGCAACGACTTCGACGCCACGTACTCCATGACGATCCACGGATCGCCGTCGGTGCGCAGCACGTCGAAGATGCGGACCACGTTGACGTTGTTGAGCCGGGCGATCGCCCGCGCCTCACGCAGCGAGCGCTCGCGCATCTCGCGGCGCTCCTCCGGGGTGAGGCCGGGGGGCGGGACCAGTTCCTTGATGGCCACGTCCCGGTGCAGCACCTCGTCCCGCGCCTTCCAGACGCGGCCCATGCCGCCTTGACCGAGCGGCGTGAGAAGCCGGTATCGGTCGGCGACGAGTTGGGGGAGCGCGTTCGACATCGCAGAAACCGTACCCGGCCGCTGCGACGCCCACACCGTCGGCACGCCACTGTACGGCGAAGGTCGAATTCGCGACGCGTACCCTTGGGTCATGTCTGCCGAGGAGCCGCTGTTCCGGATCGTCCGTGGCGTGCCCACCGCCGAGGAGCTGGCCGCTCTGGTCGGCGCGATCGTGGTGCGCACCCGCCCGGCCCAGGCCGCCGCGCCGGCCCCCGTGTCGCAGTGGGCGCGCAGCGCACGCCCCGCCCTGGCCGGGCCCGTCGCGGGGCCCGGCGCGTGGCGGGCCTCCGGCCTCCCCCGCTGACCTCACCTCCCGCCCGCGGCGACGGGGCGGGGCTGCCGGGATCAGCGTCGAGCCATTAACCTCACTCAGGGAAACCGTGTGGTGACGGGCAGGAGGCTCCGATGATCCCGGAGGACAACCAGCCAGCCGGCTGGCTGCGCGGCTACGGCGGCATCGAGGCAGACATCCGGCAGATGCGGGAGTTCGCCGACCGCCTCCAGGACGAGGTGACGCGCAACTACTCGCCGCACCTGTCCTACATCGCCGACGACATGAAGGCGCCGGTGCCCAACCCGGCCGACGCCTTCATCGAGCTGGTCCAGTTCCTCCAGGCCCACCACGACACCCAGACCGCCGCGGTGAGCGCCGTGTGGGATCTCGCACCGGCGACCGGTCGGCTCGCCGACGCCGCCGGGCGGATCGCCGCCCACTACGGCGACGCCGACGCGTTCTCCTCCGCCCGAGTGGCCGACGTCGAACGAGCGCTCGCCGGACCGTCGAGCACCGTCGCCCGTCCGATGCCGCCACTGGCCGACCCCACCGCCCCCGAACAGAGCCGGGTGATCCTGCCGTGATCGAACGGGGCAGCGGACGCACCTCCGGGCTGACCGACTGGCGGCTGATGGACGTCCTCAGCATGTGGGCGTGCGTGCAGGACCAGGACACCGCCGGCCAGTGGAAGCAGGTGGCCGGCTGGCGCAAGGTCTGCGACCTCGCCCTGGCCCACCTGAGCCGCCTTCGGGAATACCGGCGCGGTCTGGCCGAGGCGTGGCCGCCGGAGACCAACACCGCCGCGCGGGCGTACATCGCCGAACTCGACCAGCTCATCGACCGCGTGCAGCGCACCCACGACGCCGCCGCCGCGAACTACGACGCGTTGGCGGCCGCCGCCCGCGCCATCGGCAGCGCGCGGGCCGAGCTGCAGCCGCTGCACGAGGAGTACGCGAAGAAGCTGCGGCAGAAGCAGGCGTACGAGGCGACGATCGAGGACCCGAAGGCGGTTGCGGGCAGCCGGTTGCCGGAGCGGCCCCCGGTGACGGACGACGACTTGGAGCAGTTGAACGTTCGGGCACGCGGGTTGATGACGGGGTTGAGCGGCGAACTCCAGCACGCCCAGGTCATGCTCCAGCGCCCACCTGCACCAGTCCGGCCGGTGCCACGGGCCGACCCACATTCGTCTGATCCGTATCTTGGATCAGATCCGGCACCGATCATCCCTCCTATCGTCGCAGTCCCGATTACGCCACCCACGCCGATTAACGGGCGTCGACCGAGCGTCGCAACGAGCCCGCCAGTTCATCCAGGCAGCCCTTCTGCAAGCGGCGTTATAGGCGGTGGTCCGATCTTAGGCAATGCGGGTCCAGGAACGCCCGTCCAAGCGATGCCGCCTGGAACCGCATCCCCTGCTACTCCTAATACACCCTCTGGCACTCCTGGTACCCCCCTTCCCTCGGCACTCAATCGCGGCACCAGTTTGGGCCCGCTCGGGAACGATCCAGTTGCTGGAAAGAGCACTAACCGACCGCTTCCGCCGCGTCCGACCGGAACGAACGGGATGATTCCGGGAGTTCCCCTCGGCCAGCCCGGCGTGGGCGGCCCTACTAGGCGCGTTAATCCCCTAGGTGGAGTTATCGGGGGAGGCGCGGCCGGCACTGCGCCGACAGGCGCTGCAGGATCTCGACCGAACACGGGGAGAGGTCCACAAATCGGCACACCTGGGTTGACCCCTCTCGGCGGTGCTCCCGGCCTGTCTCCCGCCCACGGGCGGCAGAACAGCAAAGGTCTGGATACAGACTTGGAGCGACGCTGGGATCCGGACAACCCCTGGGAAGTCGAACGCGGCGTGAATCCAATATTGGAGCCACCTGACGAGGGACCGATCGATCCAGGGCCTGCCATAGGCTTCAATCGGTGATTCCATACGCGCTTTTGGTGGCGCGAAGCTTAGCCGCGTCACTCGCAATCTCACTCACTGGCCTGGCGACATCGGCCTTGCTGCCCGCCTCGGACGGGTCGGAGCGAGTGAGACGCGACCAGTGGCATCTAGGCTTCTTGAAGGCTGCAGAAGCTCACAAAATTAGCCAGGGCGAGGGGATCGTTGTAGCAGTTCCAGATACTGGAGTAGAGGCTCACCCGGACCTAGAGAAGAACTTACTTCCAGGAACAGACGTGATCACAGGAGGAAGCGGAGACGGCCTTCGAGACACGAATAGCCACGGCACCGGCATGGCTGGCCTAATCGCGGCCCATGGGCGGGGAGGCACTCGCGGCGCGCTCGGAGTGGCACCTAAATCCAAGATTCTCCCAATCTTCGACACACCGACCAACGGACTGGGCCAACCCGATGATTTGGCGGCCAGCATTGAGTATGCAACAGCTCAACATGTGGATGTAATTAGCATCTCTGCGGCCAGCATCCCCACCCCTCGCCTGGAATCTGCAATAAAGGCCGCACTTGAAGCGAACATCGTCGTAGTAGCAGCCGTTGGGAACATCCCAAGCGAAACATCGATTAGCTATCCGGCATCCGAGCAAGGCGTGATCGCCGTAGGCGGCGTTGATAGGCAGGGCAACAAGACCGAATTCTCGGTTTCGGGGGCGGATGTAGATATCCTCGCACCTGCAGTCGACATTTACACCACAAGCCTCGCCGGTCGATACCGCCGGAGCACCGGCACGTCGGATGCGACTGCGATCGTTGCCGGGGCTGCTGCTCTCATCCGCTCCAAGTACCCCAACCTCCCTGCCCAGGAAGTCGCCCACCGGCTGACCGCCACCGCCGTCGACAAGGGACCACCCGGCCGCGACGACCAGTACGGCTACGGCGTGATCGACCTCGTCGCCGCGCTCACCGCCGACGTTTCCCCGCTCGGCTTCGAGTCCTCCAACGTCACGCCACCGGCGTCAGCGGAGGCAGCACCCGACAAGAGCGACGACGGCAGCGCGACCGTACGCGGGCTCGCCACGCTCGGTGTGCTGGTGGCGGCGGGCGGCGGGTACCTGTTCTGGCGGCGCCGCCGACGTGCCGACGACCCGCCGCCGAGGGTCAGCCGGTAGCGTCGGCGGGGTGTCGACCTCCGTACCGGTGCGCCTCGTGCTCGCCTCGCAGTCTCCCGCCCGCCGCAAGTTGCTCCAGGCCGCCGGGATCGAGCCGGACGTGCTGGTCAGCGGCGTGGACGAGTCGCAGGTGGTGAGCGATCGGGCCGAGGATCTGTGCCTGGAGCTGGCCCGGCTGAAGGCGCAGGCGGTACGTGATCGGCTGCGGCCCTCGCCGGACGAGCGCACGCTGGTCCTCGGCTGTGACTCGGTACTCGCCTTCGACGGCGAGATCCTCGGCAAGCCCGATGACGCGGCGGACGCCACCCGGCGGTGGCAGCGGATGCGCGGGCACAGCGGTGTCCTGCACACCGGGCACTGCCTGATCGACGTGACCCACGAGTCCCGCGCCGAGGCCGTCGCCTCGACCACCGTGCACTTCGCGGATATCAGCGACGACGAGATCGCCGCGTACGTGGCGACTGGCGAGCCGCTGGCCGTGGCGGGCGCGTTCACCATCGACGGGCTGGGCGGGGCGTTCCTGACCGGGATCGAGGGTGACCCGGGCACGGTGGTGGGGTTGTCCCTGCCGTTGCTGCGCCGGCTGCTCGCCGAGGTGGAGCTGAGCATCGTCGACCTGTGGACGAAGATCGCGCCCGGGGGCCAGGAGATCGAACATCTCGGCTAACGTCCGGACATGACCACGAAGCCGCTGCCGCTCACCCCGGAACTGCACGCCTACCTGGTGGCCCACGGGTCCGCCCCGGACGAGATCGTCCAAGAGCTGGCCGAGGAGACCCGGGCGGCCCTGCCCGCCGAGGCGGTCATGCAGGTCGCGCCCGAACAGGCCGCGTTCCTGACGTTCCTGACCCGGCTGCTCGGCGTACGGCAGGCGGTCGAGGTCGGCACGTTCACCGGCCTCTCCTCGCTGGCGATCGCCCGAGGGCTGGCCGAGGACGGCCGGTTGACCTGCTTCGACATCTCTGAGGAGTACACGGGCGTGGCCCGGCGCTACTGGCAGCGCGCCGGTGTGCAGGACCGCATCGAGCTGCGCATCGGCCCGGCCGCGGAGACGCTGCGCGAACTGCCCCGCGAGCGTTACCTGGACTTCGCGTTCATCGACGCGGACAAGGTCGGCTACCCGATCTACTGGGACGAGCTGGTGCCCCGCATGCGTTCCGGCGCGGTGATCGCCGTCGACAACACGCTGCGCGACGGCCGGGTGCTCGCCCCGCGCAACGCCGACGACCGGGCGATCGCCGCGTTCAACGACGCGGTGATCGCGGACGTCCGCGTCGAGGCGGTCATGCTGCCGATCGCCGACGGGGTCACACTCGCCCGGGTGCTCTGAGCCAGCCGAACACAACCTCCCCGAAATGGCGGCATCCCTGAGCACCGGATACCGCCACCTCGCCGACATGGAGTCGATCAAGCCACCCGCACCAAACAGGCAGCGCACGGCGGCCATGACACCCACCGCCGACGACCTCACACTCGCCCGGACGCGCTGAGCCAGCCGAACACAACCTCCCCGAAATGGCGGCATCCCTGAGCACCGGATACCGCCACCTCGCCGACATGGAGTCGATCAAGCCACCCGCACCAAGCCGGCAACGCACGGCGGCCATGACACCCACCGCCGACGACCTCACACTCGCCCGGACGCGCTGAGCCGACCGAACACAACCTCCCCGAAATGGCGGCATCCCTGAGCACCGGATACCGCCACCTCGCCGAAATGGCGGCATCCCTGAGCGCCGAAGCCGCCACCTCGCCGAGGTGGAGTCGATCAAGCCGCGCGGACCGGCGCGGGAAGGGCACGGCCCAGCCGTACGGTCAGCAGCACCGCCACTGCGATGAACGCGGGCAGCAGCAGGAACGCCGGGTGCGGGCCGACGCCGTCGGCCACCCATCCGAGCGCCACCGGCGCGATCCCGAAACCCACACCCATCGAGTACGCGGACCAGCCCGCCGCCTTGTCCGCGGCCGGACCGGCGACGGCCAGCGCGATCGAGATCGCCAACGGGTAGTGCAGCGCGTTGCCGAGCCCGAGCACGACCAGCCCGGTGACCGCGAGCCAGCCGACGGTGCTGCCCCAGAACAGCGCGAACCCGGCCATCGAGACGGTGAGCGCGCCGAGCAGCAGCGGCACCGGCGCCCAGCGCAACGCGGCCCGGCCACCGGCGAGCCGGCCGGCGAACATGCCGCAGACGATCGCAGCGACCGCCGCCGACGCCCCGCCCGCGCTCAGCCCGGCATGGGTCCGCAGCACGTCGGCGGTCCACAACGACAGGCAGACCTCGATCGACCCGGTGACGGACATCAGAACCCAGGCGATCCAGTACGCCCGCGGCAGCCGCCCCGCCGCACCGGAGCCGAAGGAGGAAACGGGCTCCCCGGAGGCGGGAACGGCCGAGGCCCGGACGGAGGAATCGGTGGCGACGGCCTCGACGGCACCGGAGGCGGGAACAACCAAAGCGGGCACGGCAGGAGCGGGAACGACCGAAGCCGGGACGGCAGGAGCGGGGACGACCGAAGCAGGCACCACGGGAGCGGGGACGACGGGAGCGGGGACGACGGGAGCAGGCACGACGGCCTCGGAAACCCCGGGAGCGGGGACGGCGGAGACCCGGGTGGAGGCGGCCACGGGGACGGGCATGCCGGCAGCCGCGTCAGCGGGGGCGGTTTTCGGCCCGCGTACCCGGAAGGTCAGGGCGGCGAGCGCGACGAGCGTGATCAGCCCGACCTCGACGGCCATCAGCGGTCGCCAGCCGAGACCGGCGTCGACGGTGGCGCCGATGGTCAGCGGCGCCAGGATGCCCATGCCGGCGCAGGCCGCGTTGGCCTCGGTGAGCGCGGCGGGGGCGGCAGGTCCGTGCCGGGCGGTGAGCACCACGCTGACGCCGCTGACGACCATCATGCCGAAGGTGGCGATGACCGCGACGGAGGCGAGCGTGGCCGGCAGCGGACGGAGCAGGCCGAGCGCGGTGACTCCGGCGGCGACACCGGCGAGGCCGAGCCAGATGGCGGGGCCGCGGCCGAGGCGGCGGGCGACCGGGGCGAACAGCGCGCCGCCGGCGAGCGCGCCCACCGCGATGCCGGTGCTGTGCAGGCCGGCGACGGCGGCGCTGGTGCCCTGTTCGTCGCGGAGCAGGGGTACGACCGGGCCGAACCCGTAGAGGAAGAAGCCCCACAGACCGAGCTGGGCGTAGGTCAGCCAGGTGATCCGGTCACGGGTGAGGCGGGGCACCGGCCTTACGCTACGCGCGCCCGGCCGGTGCCCCGCCCCTGCTGAGAGGTAGGTCTCCCCTGCTCAGCGGACGCTGCGGGCGAACTGGCGGGCGGCCCAGAACACGCCTGCGGCGGCGAGCACCGCGATGATGCCGAGGCCCTGCCAGACGCGGTCGTTGCCGAGGTCGCCGTTGAACAGCGCACGGGTGCCCTCGACCGCCCAGGAGAACGGGTTCCACTTGGCCACGCCCTGGAGCCAGCCGGGGGCGAAGGTGAGCGGCAGCAGGATGCCGGAGAGCAGCAGCACCGGCTGCGCGACTGTGTTCATCAGTGGGGCGAGCGCGTCCTCGCTCTTGACCTTGAGCGCGATGCCGTAGGAGACGGCCGAGGTCATCAGCGCGATGAGGGCGAGCATCAGGTACGCCAGGAGCAGGTTGCCGATGAACACGCGCAGGTCGAACGCGAGCGCCAGCAGCGTGATGATGATCGCCTGCGCGATCAGCGAGACGACGTCGCGCAGCGAGCGGCCGAGCAGCAGGGCGAGCCGGCTGACCGGGGTGACCCGGGAGCGCTCGATCACGCCGGCGCGCAGCTCGGCGATCAGGCCGAACCCCTGGAACAGGCCGCCGAAGATGGCCAGCAGCACGAGCAGGCCGGGCACGAAGATCTTGTACGCGGCGGCCTGGGTGGGCGCGTTCAGCGCCGGCTTGAGCAGCGGGGCGAACAGAAGCAGGTACATCACCGGCTGGAAGACGCCGACGAAGATCCATACCGGGTTGCGCAGCAGCAGTTGCGTCTGGCGCTGGAAGATCAGCCAGGTGTCGCGGGCGAGTTTCATGACAGCTTCTCCGGAGGTCAGGACTCGCGCAGCGAGCGGCCGGTCTTGGTGAGGAAGACGTCGTCCAGGCTGGGGCGGTGCAGCTCGATCGAGCGCAGGTCCAGCCCGGCGTGGTCGAGGCGGCGCAGCACCTGCGGGATGGCGGTGGCGCCCTCGTCGACGTAGAGACGCAGGCCGCCCTCGTCGACGGTCTCCAGCTTGCTCACGTACGCCTCGGTGTCGAGCAGCTCGGCGGCGCGCGGGGTGCTCGGCGCGTCCAGGCCGACGATCACCACCTCGCCGGAGATCTCCCGCTTCAGCTCGGCCGGTGTGCCCTCGGCGACCACCTCGCCGTGGTCCATGATCGCGATGCGGTCGCAGAGCGCGTCCGCCTCGTCCAGGTAGTGCGTGGTGATGAAGACGGTCATCCCCTCGGTGCGCAGCCGGCGGATCTCGTCCCACATGTGCGCGCGGCTCTGCGGGTCGAGGCCGGTGGTCGGCTCGTCCAGGAAGACGATCTTCGGCTCGTGGATGATGCCGAGCGCGATCTCGACGCGCCGGCGCTGACCGCCGGAGTAGGTCTTGCACTTGCGGTCGGCGTACTCGGTGAGCTGGAACGCTTCGAGCGCGTGCTCGGCGCGGCGGTGCGCCTCGGCCTTGCCGATGCCGTAGAGGCGGGCCTGGAGGACCAGCTCCTCACGGGCGCTCGACTCGTCCCAGGTGCTGCCGCCCTGTGCGACGTAACCGATCCGGCGGCGCACCTCGGCCGGGTCCTTGCGCAGGTCGGCGCCGGCCACAGTGGCCTCGCCGCCGTCCGGCTCGATGAGGGTGGCGAGCATCCGCAGCGTGGTGGTCTTGCCGGCGCCGTTGGGCCCGAGGAAGCCGAAGATCTCCCCCGCCGCCACGTCGAGGTTGACGCCGCGGACCGCGTCCACGGTCTTCGTCTCGCGACCCGCGCGGGAGCGGTACGACTTCCGCAACCCCCTGGTCTCGATCATTTCTGCTCCTGGTCGTCCGGGCGGACCTGAGCGGCCGCCGATCGTCCGCGAGGACGCACGAATCCCCCGCGATTCCCGCTGAGGCTAACGCGATATAGCTCTTTTGGTCAACGTTGATTATGTCGTGTCACCGTGATCCGTCGGACCAGCCCGACCAGCCCTCGGCCTGCTCCATCCCATCGGGCAGGTACGACACTCCCGACTCGATCCGCTCCGCGATCCGCTCGCACCAGGCCGTCTCCGCCTCGGCGCGGGCCAGCCACAGCTCGAACATCCACCCGACGTGCACCGGCTTGCGGGTGCGCACCCAGTCCGAGTCGAGCGAGGCCCGCATCGACTCCACCCCGGCCCGCAGCAGGTTCGCCCGGTTGCGCAGCGCCGCCGCGGCCTCGTCGCGGGGCATCGCCGGCAGGAAGGAGAACGCCGCGACGAACGGATCGGGCGGCTCCTGGACCTGCCACCACTGCGCCCGCAGCAGCGTCTCGAACTCGTCCTCACCCTTCGCCGTCACCTCGTACGTGGTGCGCGCCGGACGGGCGCCCACCTGCTCGACCGAGACGGTCCGCAGCAGGCCCTCGTCGGTGAGCTTGCGCAGCGCGTGGTAGATCGAGCCGGGCTGCACGTTCGCCCACTTGTCCGCGCTCCAACTGAGCAGTTCGCGGCGCACGTCGTAGCCGTGCACCGGCTGCATCCACCTGACCAGGCCGAGAATCATCATCCGCGTCGCCGACACGGGACAAGCGTAATAACCAAGTTTGACTACAGTGCCGCATCCCACACTGAGCGATCGTTAGGCTCCGCAGCTCGGCCGCTAAACTCCCGGCAACGACCTCCCGGGAGGAGCCACAAGGTGCGCAAGGTTCTCATCGCCAACCGCGGCGAGATCGCCGTCCGCGTCATCCGCGCCTGCCGCGACGCCGGGCTGGCCAGCGTCGCCGTCTACGCGGACTCCGACCGGGACGCCCTGCACGCCACGCTCGCCGACGAGGCGTACGCCCTCGGCGGCGACACCGCCGCGGACAGCTACCTGCGCATCGACAAGCTGATCGACGTGGCGGCCCGCTCCGGCGCGGACGCGGTGCACCCCGGCTACGGCTTCCTCTCCGAGAACGCCGACTTCGCCCAGGCCGTCATCGACGCCGGGCTGACCTGGATCGGTCCCACCCCGCAGGCGATCCGCGACCTGGGCGACAAGGTGACCGCCCGGCACATCGCGCAGCGCGCCGGCGCGCCGCTGGTGCCCGGCACCCCGGACCCGGTGGGCAACGCCGACGAGGTGATGGCGTTCGCCGTCGACCACGGCCTGCCGGTCGCCATCAAGGCCGCCTTCGGCGGTGGCGGGCGCG
Source organism: Micromonospora sp. RV43 (assembly GCF_001029515.1). Classification (NCBI taxonomy): domain Bacteria; kingdom Bacillati; phylum Actinomycetota; class Actinomycetes; order Micromonosporales; family Micromonosporaceae; genus Micromonospora; species Micromonospora sp. RV43. The sequence continues at coordinate 26,696 of NZ_LEKG01000061.1, forward strand.
GCCTCAAGGTCGCCCGCACCATGGAGGAGATCCCGCACCTGTTCGAGTCGGCCACCCGCGAGGCGGTCGCCGCGTTCGGCCGCGGCGAGTGCTTCGTCGAGCGCTACCTGGACAAGCCGCGCCACGTCGAGGCGCAGGTGCTGGCCGACCAGCACGGCAACGTGATCGTGGTGGGCACCCGGGACTGCTCGCTTCAGCGCCGGCACCAGAAGCTGGTCGAGGAGGCGCCCGCGCCGTTCCTCACCGACGCCCAGCGGGCCCAGATCCACGACAGCGCCAAGGCCATCTGCCGGGAGGCCGGCTACCACGGTGCCGGCACCGTGGAATACCTGGTCGGCGTGGACGGCACGATCTCGTTCCTGGAGGTCAACACGCGGCTCCAGGTCGAGCACCCGGTGACCGAGGAGACCGCCGGCATCGACCTGGTCCGCGAGCAGTTCCGCATCGCCGACGGGGAGAAGCTGCGCTTCACCGAGGACCCGACGCCGCGCGGGCACGCCATCGAGTTCCGCATCAACGGCGAGGACCCGGGCCGCAACTTCCTGCCCGCACCGGGCACCGTCACCGCCCTGCGCCTGCCCTCCGGGCCGGGCGTGCGGGTGGACACCGGCATCTCGGCCGGCGACGTGATCGGCGGCAACTTCGACTCGCTGCTGGCCAAGGTGATCATCGTCGGCGAGACGCGTACCGAGGCGCTGGAGCGGGCCCGCCGGGCGCTCGACGAGATGGTGGTCGACGGCATGGCCACGGCGCTGCCCTTCCACCGCCTGGTGATCCGCGACGAGGCGTTCACCGCCGAGCCGTTCACCGTGCACACCCGGTGGATCGAGACCGAGTGGGACAACACCGTACCGGCCTTCACCGCCACCGCCGGCGCCGCCGACGAGCCGGCCGAGCGCGAGACCGTCGTGGTCGAGGTGGGCGGCAAGCGGCTGGAGGTCGTCCTCCCCGCCGGGCTCGGCGCGGGTACGGCGGCAGCCGCGCCCGCCGCGAAGAAGCCGGCCCGCCGGGGTGGCGGAGGCAAGGCGGGTGCCGCGGTCAGCGGTGACACGCTCACCTCCCCGATGCAGGGCACGATCGTGAAGATCGCCGTCGCCGACGGCGACGAGGTGGCCGAGGGCGAGCTGGTCGTGGTGCTGGAGGCGATGAAGATGGAGCAGCCGCTGCACGCGCACAAGGCCGGCACTGTCAGCGGGCTCGCCGCCGAGGTCGGCGCGGTGATCACCGCCGGCGCGGCGATCTGCACCATCGCCTGAGGTGTAAGGAAGGGCCCCTTCTTAACGCCTGAGGTAGAGAAGGGGCCCCTTCTTAACAGCGCGGGGCCGGGTGGTCTGAGCCACCACCGGGGGCGGGAGCGCCGCCGGGCGGGAATGATGGCCGGGTGCGGTTCCTTCACGGCGCGGTCCCCGCGCACGACCTGACCTACAACGACGTCTTCATGGCGCCCAACCGTTCCGAGGTGGGCTCCCGGCTCGACGTCGACCTGGCCACCACCGACGGGACCGGCACCACGATCCCGCTCGTGGTGGCGAACATGACAGCCGTCGCGGGCCGGCGGATGGCCGAGACCGTGGCCCGGCGCGGCGCGGTGGCGGTGATCCCGCAGGACATCCCGATCGAGGTCGTCGCCAACGTGGTCGGCTGGGTCAAGCAGCGGCACCTGGTGCACGACACGGCGATCACGCTCGGCCCGACCGACACCGTCGGCGACGCCATCCACCTGCTGCCCAAGCGTTCGCACGGCGCGGTGGTCGTGGTCGACGCGGACGGCCGGCCGATGGGTGTGGTGACCGAGGCGGACACCGTCGGGGTGGACCGCTTCGCCCAGCTCCGGCACGTGATGTCGACCGAGCTGCACACCGTTCCGGCGGACGCGGACCCGCGTACCGGATTCGACCGGCTGTCGGCGGGCCGGCGGCGGCTCGCGCCGGTGGTGGACGGCGACGGACGCCTGATCGGGGTGCTGACCCGGCAGGGCGCTCTGCGCGCCACGCTCTACAAGCCCGCAGTGGACGACCGGGGGCGGCTGCGGATCGCCGCCGCAGTGGGCATCAACGGCGACGTCACCGGCAAGGCCGCCGCGCTGCTGGAGGCCGGGGTGGACACGCTCGTGGTGGACACCGCGCACGGGCACCAGGAGCGGATGCTCCAGGCACTGCGGGCGGTCCGCCGGCTGGACCCGCCGGTGCCGGTGGCGGCCGGGAACGTGGTGACCGCCGACGGCGTACGCGACCTGGTCGACGCGGGCGCGGACATCGTGAAGGTCGGCGTCGGACCGGGTGCGATGTGCACCACCCGGATGATGACCGGCGTGGGCCGCCCGCAGTTCTCCGCCGTGCTCGACTGCGCGGCGGCGGCCCGCTCGCTGGGGCGGCACGTCTGGGCCGACGGCGGCGTACGCCACCCGCGGGACGTGGCGCTGGCGCTTGCGGCGGGCGCCTCGAACGTGATGATCGGCTCCTGGTTCGCCGGCACCTACGAGTCTCCCGGCGACCTCTACACCGACGCCGACGGGCGGCGCTACAAGGAGAGCTTCGGCATGGCGTCGTCGCGTGCGGTGAGCGCCCGTACGGCCGAGGACAGCGCGTTCGACAGGGCCCGGAAGGCGATCTTCGAGGAGGGCATCTCCTCGGCCCGGATGTATCTGGACCCGAACCGGCCCGGCGTCGAGGACCTGATCGACGAGATCATCTCCGGCGTACGCAGCGCGTTCACGTACGCGGGAGCGCGCAGCCTGGAGGAGTTCCACGAGCGGGCGCTCGTCGGCGTGCAGAGCGCCGCCGGGTACACCGAGGGGATGCCGCTGCCCACGAGCTGGTGACGCCCCGACCGGCCCGCCGGCTCAGTCGAACAACCGCTTGATCACGGTACGGGCGGCGGCCTCCGGGTCGTCGCCCACCCGTGGTGGCAGCGCGCCGGAGAGCCAGAGCGTGGCGAAGCCGTGCACGATCGACCAGGCGGCGAGCGCGTCCGCGTCCGGCTCCCGACCGGTGTGCCGGGCCACCCCCTCGCGCAGCACATCCCCCGACCGGGCGCGGGCGGCGACCAGCTCCGGGTCGTCGGCCCGGTACAGCTCGGGCCGGAACATGACGTCGAAGTGCGCGCGGTGCCGCACCGCGAACCCGACGTAGGCCACGCCGGTGTCGAGCAGGTCGTCCCCGGCCTGCCGCAGCGCGTCGGCGAGCAGGTCGAAGCCCTGCGTGGCGAGCGCGGTGAGCAGCCCGGCCTTGTCGCCGAAGTGGTGCGCGGGCGCGGCGTGCGAGACGCCGGCGCGCCGGGCCAGTTCACGCAGGCTCAGCGCGGCCGGCCCGGACTCGGCGATCGCCTCGGCCGCGGTGCTCAGCAGGACGCGGCGGAGGTCGCCGTGGTGGTACGAGGCCATGCCGTCACCCTAACTTGTCATTGACAAGATGGCATCCGTCGACGCAATCTTGTCAGCGACAAGATATTCGTCGGAGGGATCGACAATGGCACCCCTGATCGCACTCCTCGCCGGCACCGCGCTGGCCCGGATCGCCGGCCTGCTCGGCGTGGACGCCCTGGACGGGTGGCACCCCGCGCTGCGGGTGGGGCTGGCGCTGATGTTCGTACTGACCGGCGTGGCCCACTTCGCGTCCCGCCGGGCTGACCTGATCGCGATGGTCCCGCCGTCGCTTCCCCGGCCCGGCCTGCTGGTCACAGTCACCGGCGTGCTGGAACTCACCGGCGCGCTCGCCCTGCTGTTCCCGGCCACCGCGCGCCCGGCTGCGGCCGGGCTGGTGCTGCTGATGCTCGCCATGTTCCCGGCGAACGTGTCCGCAGCTCGGCGTCACCTCACGCTCGCCGGCCGCCCGGTGACGCCGCTCGGCGTCCGTACGGTGCTCCAGGTCGTCTTCGTGGCCGCGGCGCTGACGGTCGCCCTCGGCGGATGAGCCGACGGCAGGCCCGGCCGGGACGGCCCCGGCGGGGACGCGACTCAGGCCCGGGCCGGCTCCGCCTCGGCGGACGGGGACTCCCCGGTCTCCTCGTGGCGCACCGTCGGCAGGCGCAGGCAGGCGACCAGGCCGATCAGCAGGAACCCGGCGCCCGCGAAGGCCGCGTACCTGGTGGCGTCGGAGAACGCCTGCTTCGCCTCCTCCGCGATCGGGGCGGTACGCGGGTCCGCCTCCAACCCGCTGATCGCCGCACCGGCGCTCTCCTTGACCGCGCTCACCACCTGGTCCCGCTGGACCGGGGTGAGTCCGGGCTGGTCGGCCAGGCGGTCGCCGAGGATCCCGCCGAGACCGGCGAAGAGCACGGTGCCGAGCACCGCGATGCCGAGCGCGGAGCCGACCTCGCGAGCACGCTCGCGACCACGAACACGGTGACGCCGACGAGGAACATCCGCCGCCGCCCGGACCGGTCGGCGAAGCGACCGGCGACCAGCAGCAGCGCCGCGAAGACCAGGGTGTACGCCTCCTGCACCCACTGCGCGTCGGTGGAGGTGATGTCGAGGTCCCGGATGATCTGCGGCACCGCGACGTTCACGATCGTGGCGTCCACGATGATCATCGCTACGCCGAGGCTGATGGCAAGCAGCCCGTAACCAGCGTCCGCGCCCGTCGCCGCGCATCTCGCCCTCCTTTTAGCTAGATTTTCTAGCTACCCGAGATGCTAGCTTTATCCTGTGGAAGGGGTGCCGTCAACCGGAGAGCCCGCGCCGGGTCCGCCGCCGAGCAGCGAGGCCTCCCGCGCGCTGCGCGACGTGCTGCGGATCGCGGGTGACACCCGGGCCGCGCTGGCCCGCCGCCTGGGCCTCAACGCCACCGACGCCGCGGCGATCGATCACCTGGTCTCCAGCCCGGAGCCACTGGGCCCGGTGGAACTGGGCAACCGGCTCGGCATCCGGTCCGCCTCGGCGACCACGCTCGTCGACCGGCTCGTGCAGGCCGGTCACGTCGCCCGGACCCCGCACCCGTACGACAGGCGGCGACTCAGCCTCCAGGTGACCGAGAGCGCTGTGAGCGAGGTGCTGGAGGCGCTGCGCCCGATGCTCGTCGGCGTCGACCGGGCGGTCGCCCGGCTCACGCCCGAGCAGGCCGAGGCCACCACCGCGTTCCTGCGCGAGGTCACCGAGGTGATGCGGGAGTACGTCGCCACCGCCCCCGACGAGCCGTCCCGGGCACGCGCCGACCGCGGCTGAGGAGATTCTCAGAAATAGTTTGGGGCCTGATGGTTCGGGAGCTAATCTGACGCTCGTGAACATGGGCCCGCTCGTCCGCTTCCCCGACGCGTTGCACCACGCGCCGCTCGGCCGGCTGATCTCGATCGCCGGTCACGTCGTCGAGCAGCACTGGGGGCGTTACCTGGCCGAACACCACGGGCTCACGTCCGCCGGCATGCGGGTCCTGATGATCCTCCTCCGTTCCGGCGACGTGAGCCACCGGGAAATGGCCGAGCTGTGCTTCGTCCGGCCCGCCACGCTCACCGGCATCGTGGACACCCTGGAACGCGACGGCTTCGTCAGCCGCCGTCGCGACCCGGAGGACCGCCGCACGGTCCGGCTCACGCTGACCGACAAGGGCGGCGAGCACGCCCGCGCCATCATCGACATGATCCACAGCGACCGGCCGTTGACGTCGGTCGACGCCGACCCGGCCAACCGGGCGGTGATCCGCCAGTTCCTGATCGAAATCATCACCGGCATGTCCGACGGGGACCTCCGTCGGTTGAACCGGGACAGCGAGTCCGACACCGAGCCGCCAACGGGGAGCCATCCGTGTTGATCCGCCTGCTCCGCTCACATCTGCACCCGTACCGACGATGGCTGGCCGCCGTGGTGGCCTTCCAGTTCGTCGGCACCATCGCCTCGCTCTACCTGCCCAGCCTGAACGCCGACATCATCGACCGGGGCGTCGCCGTCGGCGACACCGACCAGATCCTGCGTACGGGCGGGTGGATGCTGGTGGTCAGCCTGCTCCAGATCGCCTGTTCGATCGCCGCCGTCTACTTCGGCGCGAAGACCGCGATGGCGTTCGGCCGCGACGTACGCGGCTCGATCTTCCGCCGCGTCAACAGCTTCTCCGCCCGCGAGGTCGCCCGGTTCGGAGCGCCGTCCCTGATCACCCGCAACACCAACGACGTCCAGCAGGTGCAGATGCTGGTGCTGCTGAGCTGCACCATGCTGGTGGCCGCGCCGATCATGAGCGTCGGCGGCGTGGTGATGGCGCTGCGCGAGGACGTCGGGCTCTCCTGGCTGATGCTGGTCTGCGTACCGGTGCTCGCAGTCGCGCTGGGCCTGATCATCCGCCGGATGGTGCCGGGCTTCCGGCTCATGCAGACCCGGATCGACACCGTCAACCGGGTGCTGCGCGAGCAGATCACCGGCATCCGGGTCGTCCGGGCGTTCGTCCGTGAGCCGTACGAGACCGACCGGTTCCGGGTCGCGAACACCGACCTGACCACCACCGCGCTGCGGATCGGGCGGCTCCAGGCGCTGATCTTCCCGATCGTGATGCTGGTGCTGAACGTCTCCAGCGTCGCCGTGCTCTGGTTCGGCGCGGCACGGGTCGACTCCGGTCAGATCCAGGTCGGCGCGCTCACCGCGTTCCTGCAATACCTGATGCAGATCCTGATGGCGGTCATGATGGCCACCTTCATGCTGATGATGGTGCCCCGGGCCGCGGTCTGCGCCGAGCGCATCGAGGAGGTGCTGGACACCGACTCGTCGGTGGTGCCGGCCACCGACCCGGTCACCGAGGTCACCGGCCGCGGCGAGCTGGAACTACGCGGCGCCGGATTCCAGTACCCGGGCGCGAGCGCCCCGGTGCTGCACGACATCTCGTTCCGCGCCGAACCGGGCCGCACCACAGCGATCATCGGCTCCACAGGCGCCGGCAAGACCACGCTGCTCACGCTCATCCCCCGGCTCGTCGACCCGACCGCCGGCGCGGTCCTGGTGGACGGCGTGGACGTACGGGACCTGGCCCCGGACGAGCTGTGGCGGCGGATCGGGCTGGTGCCCCAGCGGCCGTACCTGTTCACCGGCACCGTCGCCAGCAACCTGCGCTACGGCAACCCGGACGCCACCGACGCGGACCTCTGGGCCGCGCTGGAGATCGCCCAGGCGCGTGACTTCGTCACCGAGATGCCGGGCGGGCTGGAGGCGCCGATCGCGCAGGGCGGCACCAACGTCTCCGGCGGCCAGCGGCAACGCCTGGCCATCGCCCGCGCGCTCGTCCGCAAGCCGGAGATCTATCTCTTCGACGACTCCTTCTCCGCGCTCGACCTCGGCACGGACGCCCGGCTGCGGGCCGCCCTCAAGCCGGTCACCGCGGACGCGGCGGTGGTGATCGTGGCCCAGCGGGTCTCCACGATCATCGACGCCGACCAGATCATCGTGCTCGAGGACGGGGGTGTCGTCGGGATGGGACGACATGAGGAACTGCTGGAGAGCTGCCCCACGTACGCCGAGATCGTCGCGTCGCAGCAGACGGCGGAGGTGGCCGCGTGAGCGCGCCGACCGGGGGGAACAGCGGGACGCCACCGGTTCCGCAGCAGAAGAACGAGCCGACGCGGCTGCCGCCGGCCGGACGGCGCCCCGCTGGCGGCCCGCCGCACATGAGCATGGGCATGCCGGCCGAGAAGGCGATGAACTTCGGGCCGTCGGCACGCCGGCTGCTGGCACGGCTGCGGCCGTACCGGCTCCAGCTCACCGGCGTGCTCGCGCTGGCCCTGGCCAGCGTCGGGCTCAGCGTCATCGGGCCGAAGGTGCTCGGCCACGCCACCGACATCATCTTCAGCGGGGTGATCGGGCGTCAGCTGCCGCCCGGCACCACCACCGAGGCGGCGGCGGAGGCGGCCCGCGCCGAGGGCAACGGCAACTTCGCCGACATGCTGGCCCGGATGGACGTGATCCCGGGGACCGGCATCGACTTCGACGCGCTGGGCCGGGTGCTGGCGTTCGCCGTCGTGCTCTACGTCGGCGCGAGCATGCTCCAGTGGGCGCAGGGCTGGGTGCTCAACGGGGTGGTGCAGCGCACCGTGCTGACGCTGCGCGCCGACGTGGAGGAGAAGCTCAACCGGCTGCCGCTGCCCTACTTCGACAAGCAGCCCCGCGGTGAGCTGCTCAGCCGGGTCACGAACGACATCGACAACGTGTCGCAGACGCTCCAGCAGACGCTGAGCCAGTTGCTCACGTCGCTGCTCACCGTCGTCGGCGTACTCGGAATGATGTTCTGGATCTCGCCGTTGCTGGCTGTCGTCGCGCTCGTCGCGGTGCCGATGTCGGTGGTGGTCACCAGCCTGATCGCCAAGCGGTCGCAGGGCAAGTTCATCGCCCAGTGGAAGCACACCGGCGAGCTGAACGGCCAGATCGAGGAGGCGTACACCGGGCACGAGCTGGTCAAGGTCTTCGGCCGGCAGAAGGAGGTCGAGGCCGCCTTCCACGCCAAGAACGAGGAGCTGTTCCGGGCCGGCTTCGGCGCGCAGTTCGTCTCCGGGCTGATCATGCCGGCGATGTTCTTCATCGGGAACCTCAGCTACGTCGCGATCGCCGTGGTCGGCGGCCTGCGGGTGGCGTCGGGCTCGATGAGCCTCGGTGACGTGCAGGCGTTCATCCAGTACTCGCGGCAGTTCACCCAGCCGCTCACCCAGGTCGCGTCGATGGCCAACCTGCTGCAGTCCGGGGTCGCCTCGGCCGAGCGGGTCTTCGCCGTGCTCGACGCCGACGAGCAGAGCCCCGACCCGGCCGAGCCGGCCCGGGTCGCCGACCCGCACGGGCGGGTCGAGTTCGAGCACGTCTCCTTCCGGTACGACCCGGAGAAGCCGCTCATCGACGACCTGTCGCTGGTCGCCGAGCCGGGTCACACGGTCGCCATCGTCGGTCCCACCGGCGCCGGCAAGACCACACTGGTCAACCTGGTCATGCGGTTCTACGAGCTGGACGCCGGGCGGATCACGCTGGACGGGGTGGACATCTCCACGATGCGCCGCGACGACCTGCGCGGCCGGATCGGCATGGTGCTCCAGGACACCTGGCTGTTCGGCGGGACCATCCGGGACAACATCGCCTACGGCCGGCCGGACGCCACCGAGGAGGAGATCCTCGCCGCCGCCCGGGCGACGTTCGTGGACCGGTTCGTCCGCAGCCTGCCGGACGGCTACGACACGGTGATCGACGAGGAGGGCAGCAACGTCAGCGCCGGGGAGAAGCAGCTCATCACCATCGCTCGGGCGTTCCTGGCCGAGCCGTCGCTGCTGATCCTGGACGAGGCGACCAGCTCGGTGGACACCCGGACCGAGGTGCTGCTCCAGCGCGCCATGGCGGCGCTGCGCTCGGACCGGACGAGCTTCGTCATCGCGCACCGGCTCTCCACCATCCGCGACGCCGACCTGATCCTGATGATGGAGCAGGGCCGGATCGTCGAGCAGGGCACCCACGACCAGCTCGTCGCCGCCGGTGGCGCGTACGCCCGGCTCTACCGGGCGCAGTTCAGCGGCGCGGTGATCGAGGACGAGGTGCCGGCGCCCGCCCCGGCCGGCCCGCCGGGGATGCGTGCCGGCGCCGGCACGCCGGTCGGGAACTGACGTGGACCCGGCCACAGGTCCGGCACCGGTCCCCGTCCGGGTGCCTCACCGGCACCCGGACGGGCCGGGGTCAGGCCGGGAGCAGCGCCGCCGACCGGCTCGCGACCACCGCGCCGATCAGGCCCAGCGCCTGCGCGGCGGGCATCGGGTCGAGCACCCGGCCGTCGCGCAGGCGCAGCGAGACCGAACCGTCGGCCGCCTCCCGGGGGCCGAGGACCCCGGTGTACGGGACGCGGCGGCGGGACGCGTCCCGGATCCGGGCGCCGAGCGAACCGGCGTGGTCCACCTCGGCCCGCAGCCCGGCCGCCTCGGCCCGGCGGGCCAGCCCGACGGCCGCGTCGGCCTGCGCCGCGTCCACCGGGAGGAGCAGCAACTGCACCGGGGCGTACCAGGCGGGGAACGCGCCCTCGTGCACCTCGATCAGGTACGCGAACAGCCGCTCCATGCTGCCGACCAGGCTGCGGTGCACCATCACCGGCCGTTTCCGGCGGCCGTCCGAGTCGGTGTACGACAGGTCGAACCGCTCCGGCTTGTCGAAGTCGAGCTGGACGGTGGAGATGGTCGACTCCCGGCCGGCCGCGTCCACGATCTGAATGTCGATCTTCGGGCCGTAGAACGCGGCCTCCCCCGGCGCCTCGACGACGTCCACCCCGTCGAGCGCCGCGCGGAGCAGTTCCTCGGCCCGCGCCCAGCCGGCGTCGTCGCCCACGTACCGCTGACCCGGCCCGCGCAGCGACAACCGCAACCCGGCGGGACGGACGCCGAGCGCGGCGTGCGCCTCGCCGATCAGCCGCAGGATCTCGCGGACCTCGTCACCGACCTGCTCCAGCGCGCAGAAGTTGTGCGCGTCGTTGAGCGAGATGGCCCGCACCCGGGACAGCCCGCCGAGCACACCGGAACGCTCCGCCCGGTACATGCCGCCCAGCTCGGCGACCCGCAGCGGCAACTCGCGGTAGGAGCGGCCGCGGGCGCGGAACACGAGCGCGTGGTGCGGGCAGAGCGCCGGGCGCAGCACGAACTCGTCGTCGGCGCTCAGCCGCATCGGCGGGAACATGTCGTCGGCGAAGTAGCCCAGGTGCCCGGACAGCTCGAACAGTTCCCGCTTACCGAGCGGCGGCGAGTAGACGTGCTGGTAGCCGGCCCGGCGTTCCAGCTCCCGGACGTACTCCTCGACGGCGTGCCGGGCGGCGGCGCCGGCCGGCAGCCAGATCGGCAGCCCGGCGCCCGCGAGCGGGTCGGAGACGAACAGCTCCAGGTCCCGGCCGAGCCTGCGGTGGTCGATCATGTCGCTCTCCTTGATCGGGTACGACCCGGAGGCGAGCAGGCCCGGAACGCCGCGAGGCCCCGGAGCGGATCGCCCCGGGGCCTCGTCGACGGAAACGTCAGTGCGGCGCGCCGGGAACACCCGGCGTCGTGGTCACTACCGCGCTGCGCATGCCCGAACGATAGGCACGCGGGTATCGACGGCGCATCTGAGTTTCGGAGAGTGGGTGCGGGTCGCCGGCACGGGACCTGCCGGCGAGGAGCCGGTCATCAGCACCATCTACCTGCGGCAACACGCCGCCAAGATCGTTGGGAACACGGCGGGTACAACTCGGACCAGATCCGCCGGCCGGCAC